>JAQVDF010000203.1 GCA_028698405.1 Phenylobacterium sp.
CAGACGACGCCGCCGGTCATGTACTCGCAGCCGTGGTCGCCGGCGCCTTCCACCACGGTCACCGCGCCGGAGTTGCGCACGGCGAACCGCTCGCCGGCCACCCCATGGAAGTAGGCCTCGCCAGCGATGGCGCCGTAGAGCACGGTGTTGCCGACGATGATGTTCTGCGTCGGCTCGCGCTTGGCTTCAGGCGGCGGCTTGACCACGATCCGGCCGCCCGACAGTCCCTTGCCGACGTAGTCGTTGCCCTCGCCGATCAGCTCGAGCGACACGCCGCGGGCCGCGAAGGCGCCGAAGCTCTGGCCCGCCGAGCCCTTGAAGGTCAGCGAGATGGTGTCCTCGGGCAGGCCGGCGTGGCCGTAGCGGCGGGCGACCTCGCCCGACAGCATCGCCCCGACGGTGCGGTTGACGTTCTTGATGGCGAACTCGCCGCGGACCGGGATTCCGCTCTCCAGCGCATCCTTGGCGAAGCCGATCAGCTCGTTGTCGAGCGCCTTCTCCAGCCCGTGCTCCTGCCGGTCCATGTTCCACAGGCCCTTCGGGTTCTCGACCGGAGCCTTGTAGAGGATGCGCGACAGGTCGACGCCGTGCGCCTTCCAGTGATCGACCGCGTCGGCCATGTCGATGCGGTCCACCCGGCCGATCATCTCGTTGACCGTCCGGAAGCCCATCTGGGCCATGATCTCCCGCAGCTCTTCGGCCACGTAGAAGAAGTAGTTGATGACGTGCTCGGGCTGGCCGGTGAAGCGCGCGCGCAGCACCGGGTCCTGGGTCGCCACCCCCACCGGACAGGTGTTGAGGTGGCACTTGCGCATCATGATGCAGCCGGCGGCGATCAAGGGCGCGGTGGCGAAGCCGAACTCGTCCGCCCCCAGCAGCGCGCCGATGGCCACGTCGCGGCCGGTCCGCAGGCCCCCGTCCACCTGCACGGCGATGCGGGTGCGCAGGCCGTTCAGCAACAGGGTCTGCTGGGTCTCGGCCAGGCCGATCTCCCAGGGCGAGCCGGCGTGGGTCAGCGAGGTCAGCGGGCTGGCGCCCGTGCCGCCTTCGAAGCCGGAGATGGTCACATGGTCGGCGCGCGCCTTGGCGACGCCCGCGGCCACGGTCCCGACCCCCACCTCGGACACCAGCTTCACCGAGATGCGGGCCCTGGGGTTCACGTTCTTCAGGTCGTGGATCAGCTGGGCCAGATCCTCGATCGAATAGATGTCGTGGTGCGGCGGCGGGCTGATCAGGCCCACGCCCGGCGTCGAGTGCCGGACGCGCGCGATGTTCTTGTCCACCTTGTGGCCGGGCAGCTGGCCGCCCTCCCCGGGCTTGGCGCCCTGGGCCATCTTGATCTGGATGTCGTCGGCGTTGACCAGGTACTCGGCGGTCACCCCGAACCGGCCGGAGGCGACCTGCTTGATGCGCGAGCGCATGGAGTCGCCGTTGGGCAGCGGCTTGAAGCGGTCGCTCTCCTCGCCGCCCTCGCCGGTGTTCGACCGGCCGCCGATGCGGTTCATTGCCAGCGCCAGCGTGGTGTGGGCCTCGCGGCTGATCGAGCCGAAGCTCATCGCGCCGGTGGCGAAGCGCTTGACGATCTCCGAGGCCGGCTCGACCTCCTCCAGCGGGATCGGCTGGTCGGCGGGCTTCAGCCGCATCAGGCCCCGGATGGTCAGCAGCCGCTCGCTCTGCTCATTGATGCTCTTGGCGAAGGCCCGGTACTCGTCGGGCAGGCCGCCCCGCACCGCATGCTGCAGCCTGGCGACGCTCTCAGGCGTCCAGGCGTGCGCCTCGCCGCGCAGGCGGAAGGCGTACTGGCCGCCGACGTCCAGCATGTTGGCGTAGATCGGGTTGTCGCCCCAGGCGTCGCGGTGACGGCGGACCGTCTCCTCGGCGATCTCCTTCAGGCCAACGCCCTCGATGGTCGTCGCCGTGCCGGTGAAATACTTCTCGACCAGCTGCGAAGACAGGCCGACCGCGTCGAAGATCTGGGCGCCGCAATAGGACTGGTAGGTGGAGATGCCCATCTTGGACATCACCTTCAGGATGCCCTTGCCGACGGCCTTGATGTAGTTCTTGCGAACCTCGTAGGCCGACTGGGTCATGCCCGTGCGGACGCGCAGCTCCTCCAGCGTCTCGAACGCCAGGTAGGGGTTGATGCCCTCGGCGCCGTAGCCGGCCAGCACGCAGAAATGATGCACCTCGCGGGCCTCGCCGGTCTCGATGACCAGGCCCGTCTGCATCCGCAGGCCCTGACGGATCAGGTGATGGTGCACCGCCGCCGTGGCCAGCGCCGCCGGGATCGGGATGCGTTCCGCGCCCGCCGCCCGGTCGGAGACGATCAGGATGTTCATGTCCGCCAACACCGCATCGGTGGCCTCGCGGCACAGGCGGTCGAGCGCCGGCTCCAGCCCGGCCGCGCCCTCTTCGGCCGGCCAGGTCGCGTCGAGCGTGGCGGTGCGGAAAGCGCCGTCCAGCAATTCGTTGATCGAGCGGATCTTGGCCAGGTCCTCGTTGGTGAGGATCGGCTGCGAGACCTCCAGCCGCTTGTGCGTGCCGGCGTTGTGGCCGAGCAGGTTCGGACGCGGGCCGATCATCGACACCAGGCTCATCACCAGCTCTTCGCGGATCGGGTCGATCGGCGGGTTGGTGACCTGGGCGAAGTTCTGCTTGAAGTACTCGTACAGCAGCTTCGGGCGCTTGGAGAGCACCGCGATGGGCGTGTCCGAGCCCATGGAGCCGACCGTGTCGTCCCCGTTCCTGGCCATCGGCTCCAGGAAGAACTGCATGTCCTCCTGGGTGTAGCCGAAGGTCTGCTGGCGATCGAGCAGCGCGGCTTCGTCGTTGGTCAGCGGCGTGGCGTTGGACGGCGCCTCGGGCAGCTCCTCTAGCTTGAACTGGGTGTCCGCCAGCCACTGTTCGTAGGGCTCGGCCTCGGCGAGCTGCGCCTTGATCTCCTCGTCCTCGATGATCCGGCCCTGCTCCATGTCGATGAGCAGCATCTTGCCGGGCTGCAGGCGCCATTTGCGGACGATCCGCTCCTCCGGGATCGTCAGCACGCCGGCTTCCGAGGCCATGACCACGTGGTCCTGGTCGGTGATCAGGAAGCGGGCCGGGCGCAGGCCGTTGCGGTCGAGGGTCGCGCCGATCTGGCGGCCGTCGGTGAAGGCCACCGCGGCGGGGCCGTCCCACGGCTCCATCAGGGCGGCGTGGTACTCGTAGAAGGCGCGCCGCTTGGCGTCCATCAGCGAGTTGCCGGCCCAGGCCTCGGGGATCAGCATCATCACCGCGTGAGCCAGCGGGTAGCCGCCGGCCAGCAGCAGCTCGAGCGCGTTGTCGAGGCAGGCGGTGTCCGACTGGCCGTGCGGGATCAGCGGCCACATCTTGTCGAGGTCGGCGCCCAGCAGCGGGCTCTCCAGCGAACGCCGGCGGGCGTTCATCCAGTTCACGTTGCCGCGGACGGTGTTGATCTCGCCGTTGTGGGCGATGAACCGGTAGGGGTGGGCCAGCTTCCAGGACGGGAAGGTGTTGGTCGAGAACCGCTGGTGCACCAGCGCCAGGGCGGACTCCGCCAGCGGGTTCGACAGGTCCTTGTAGAAGGTGCCGACCTGATGGGCGAGCAGCAGGCCCTTGTAGACCACCGTGCGCGTCGACAGCGACGGCATGTAGAGCTGCGTCAGGCCCGGCAGGTTCTTCTTCCTGGCGAGGTCGGCGAGCGGGTTCTGGGTCTGCTTGCGCACGGCCAGCAGCTTACGCTCGTGGGCGTCCTGGTCCTTCACGTTCGGACCGCGGCCGATGAAGGCCTGACGGATCACCGGCATCTGCGCCAGCACCGCCTCGCCCAGGCCCGTCGTGTCCACCGGCACGTCGCGCCAGCCGAGCAGCGGTTGACGCTCGACCTTCAGGAAATGCTCGAACTGCGCGCACGCGACCCGGCGGGCTTCCTCGTCCTGCGGCAGGAAGCACATGGCCACGGCGTACTCGCCCGGCGGCGGCAGCTCGACGCCCGCGCCCTTGGCCCAGTCGCGATAGAGCGCGTCAGGAATCTGAATCAGAATCCCGGCGCCGTCGCCCACCAGCGGGTCGGCGCCGACCGCCCCGCGGTGATCGAGGTTGACCAGGATCTGCAATCCGGACTCGATGACCTCGTGCGACTTCTTGCCTTTGATATTGGCGACGAAGCCCACGCCGCACGCGTCGTGTTCGTTGCGGGGGTCATAGAGACCTTGCTGCTGGGGCAAGCCCATGCTGATCTTCCTCGTTCCATACAGGCGCGCGCAAGCACGCCCCGAATAGGGGTCCGCCCCACGCGCGATTGGAAGGGCGCGTTTACCGGCAAGTTCAGCCCGTGTCGACCTTACTCTGCCTGTTAGCGGGCAAGTTTTTTCAAACTCGCCTCATCCAGTAGCGTTTTATCTGCGCGCCCGGCATCGGTGCAGCCGGTCAGGATCATGGCCGTGGCCAGCTCTGCGCGGAGCGTTCCAAGCATGCGTTCGATCATCGGCTGACCGCCAGCCCCCAACGCAAAAGCCCAGGCGCGGCCTATCAGAACGCCCTTCGCGCCCAGGGCCAGCGCCTTGAGGATGTCGAGGCCCGAACGGATGCCGCCGTCCATCAGGACTGTCAGATCCCCGCCCACCGCGTCGGCGATGCGCGGCAGGGCGGCGATCGACGACTTCACTCCGTCCAGCTGCCGGCCGCCGAGGTTGGTGACGACGATGCCGTCGGCCCCGGCGCGGACGGCGTCGCGCGCGTCC
>JAQVDF010000001.1 GCA_028698405.1 Phenylobacterium sp.
GACGCGGTGCGGTTCAAAGGCCAGGACGCCTACGAAACAGCGGTCGACGCGCTGGTCACCGTCGCCGCCGCGCTGCACGATCTGAAGGGGCCGCGCCGCAACAGCGCCGCCGGCTCGATCTACGTCGTGAAACCCAAGCTGCACGGGCCGGACGAAGTGGCGCTGGCCGTCTCGCTGTTCGACCAGGTCGAGGACGCGCTGGGCCTGGAGCGCAACACCGTCAAGCTCGGCATCATGGACGAGGAGCGCCGCACCAGCGCCAACCTCGCCGCCTGCATCGCCGCGGCGAAGAGCCGGGTGGTGTTCATCAACACTGGTTTCCTCGACCGCACGGGCGACGAGATCCATACCGCCATGGAAGCCGGCCCGATGATCCGCAAGGAGGCCATGCGCGGCGAGCCGTGGCTGGCCGCCTACGAGAAGCGCAACGTCGAGATCGGCCTGGCCGCCGGCTTCATCGGCAAGGCGCAGATCGGCAAGGGCATGTGGGCTGCGCCCGACATGATGGCCGACATGCTGAAGACCAAGGTCGGCCACCCGAAGGCGGGCGCCAACACCGCCTGGGTGCCGAGCCCGACGGCCGCCACCCTGCACGCGCTGCACTACCACGAGGTGGACGTGCCCAGCCTGCAGCAGGAGATGGTCAAGGCGACCGCCCGCACCGGCCTGACCGAGCTGCTCACCCCGCCGCTCGCCAAGTCCAACTGGAGCCCGGCCGACGTCCAGCAGGAGCTGGACAACAACGCCCAGGGCATCCTCGGCTATGTGGTGCGCTGGATCGACCAGGGCGTCGGCTGCTCCAAGGTGCCCGACATCCACGACGTGGGGCTGATGGAGGACCGCGCCACTCTGCGGATCTCCTCGCAGCACATCGCCAACTGGCTGCACCACGGCGTCTGCACCGAGGCCCAGGTGCGCGAGACCTTCGCCCGCATGGCCAAGGTGGTCGACAAGCAGAACGCGGGCGATCCGCTCTACCGCCCGATGGCCGACGACCTGGAAGGCTCGGTCGCCTATCAGGCCGCGCTGGAGCTGGTGTTCGAGGGCCGCGCTCAGCCGAACGGCTATACCGAGCACGTGCTGACCCGTCGCCGCCGCGAGCGGAAGGCGAAGGGGTAAGGGCTTTCCGCCCGCCTTCGGCGCTGTCGCGGCGCCGGAGGCGGGCGGCGTCTCTCAGATCAGGGCGTCAGCCGCCGCGCCGCGCCGTAGGTCCCGGCCGCCTCGCCGGTGCGGGTGAAGTCGAGCACCGCGGCGTAGTAGCCGTCGGCGTAGCGGGTGTAGACGCGCTTGCCGTCGTCCGTCTCGAACTCGCGGATGCCGTGGTCGGTGTCCGGGAACTCGAGCACGGTGATGTTGCGGCCCTCCTTGGCGAGACCGACGAGGCGGGCCTTGGTCTCCTCCGGCGGCGCCTCCAGGTCCTCGCCGGCGATCAGCCACAGGATCGGCGCCTTCACCTGGCGCAGCACCGGCATGGGATCGTGCTCCCAGGTGGTGCCCTTGTCCTGCTGCGGGCCGATCGCCCGAACGGCGGCCTCGGGGGCCTTGGCGATCAGGCCGGTGAACTCGCCCTCCAGGTCCTGCCACCAGGGCTCGCCGCCCCAGTGCTCGCGCAGGGCGTTGAGTTCGGAAAAGTCGGTGAACCGGCTGACCATCACCTTGGCGGTGGCGTCGGTCACCTTGGCGGCCTTGGCCAGCACGTCGGGCCCCCAGCCCTTGTCCTTCAGCCGTCGCAGGGTCTCGCCGCGGTCCTCGGCCAGCGGCCCTTCGGCGAGGCCGTAGCGGATCACCAGGTAGTCCACCTCGACCTTGGTCGCGGCTAGCGGCACGATCCAGCCGGCCTGGCTGCCGCCGTCGAAGCCCAGGCGGGCGGCCCGCGCGCCGGCCAGCCTGCGCGCCTCGCGGGCCGCCGCCGCCGCGTCCTCGGCCAGCACGCGAAAGTCCTGGGTGTACTTGCCCTCAGAGCCGCCGGCGCCGCGCTTGTCGTAGACGAAGACGCCGAC
Organism: Phenylobacterium sp.; assembly: GCA_028698405.1. Classification (GTDB taxonomy): domain Bacteria; phylum Pseudomonadota; class Alphaproteobacteria; order Caulobacterales; family Caulobacteraceae; genus Phenylobacterium. Next base: position 2,001 of record JAQVDF010000001.1, read on the forward strand.
GCCCTCGGCCGGCCAGACGCGGGGCTCGAAGTAGTGCGCCCGGGCCGAATAGTCCTCCGAGCCGTGCACCATCACCGACACCGGCACGGGCCCGCTCCCCTTGGGCAGCACCAGCCTCCCGGCCAGCTTGATCCCGCCCGCGCCCTCGAAGGTGGTCTCCACCACCTCGAACGCCTGCTTGGCCCCGGTCTCGCCGGCGAACGCGATCCGGCCTTCCTCGCAGGCGCCGAAACTCACCTGCGTCCCGTCCGGCGCGCCCGTCCAGCCCCGCGTGCTCTCGATCTTGCCTTCGGCGGCGACCCTCAGCAGCCCGGTCCGCCCGTCCGGCAGCCGCCACCGCATGCCCCCGTCGCTGGTCGTCCCGACATCCACCCAGCCGCCCGAGGCCAGGCGATAGACGCCGACATGGCAGGGATCGGGCGATGCGGCGCCCTCGGCGGTGTGGGCGGAGAGAGGGGCGGCGAGACCCAGCGCCAAGGCCGCGCCGGCGGCGATGCGGCGCATGGAGAGCGGGGCCGAGATCGAAGTGGTCTGCATATTCTCTCTGGGCGCAATCTGTTGGACGCGCACCCGGCAGAGCGCGCAACCGGCCCGACCTACAACAAGATTCTCGCGGACGCCTCCGGTCCCGTCGCCAGCGGCGGCGCCGAAGCGCAGATGGACGCCACGCAGCAATGGGCGCGCGACGTCGCCTCGAGACAGTCGCTGCGCCTTCCGGGCTCGACTTGTGAGACACGCGAGCCGCCATCCGGCCACCTCTGCGTTGTCGGGCTAAGCGTAGCTCCACGGGCCGCGGTCCGGTCGCGCTCGGTCTCGTTCGTTCGGCCTGAAAGCTTGACTGCACCGGTTCAAAGAGCACCGTTAAGTAATGAACACGAGCGTCTTCGTCATCGGTCCTGACAAGAAGCTGACCGAGCTCAGTCGCACCAGCTACGACTCAGAGGATTTGTTTCAGGCGTTGCTAGGCGACTACCCGGACTTGTTGCGCGCCGCGAGCGGTCCGAGCGGCCGACTGCTCCTGGTGAGACGGGAGGCGCCCATTCCGGAGGCGCAGGATTCCGCCGGTCGTTGGTCGCTGGATCACCTGTTCCTCGACCGGGATGGCGTGCCGGTGCTCGTGGAGGTGAAGCGGGCCACCGATACGCGTGCGCGGCGCGAGGTTGTCGCGCAAATGCTGGATTACGCCGCCAACGGCGTCGCCTTCTGGCCGATCGAACAACTGGTGGAGGCGTTCGCCAGCACCGTTGAAGCGGAAGGGGGAGAGGCGGATGCAAAGCTCAGTGAGTTTCTCGAGGGCGGGGATCCGGAAGGGTTCTGGCGGCAGGTGGAGTCGAACCTTCGTTCGGGCCGGGTGCGGATGGTGTTTGTCGCCGACCGCATTCCGAAGGAGCTCCGCCGTATCGTCGAATTTCTGAACGAGCAGATGAGACCGGCGGAGGTATTGGCGATTGAGGTCGAACAGTACCTCGCCTCCGACGGATTGCGGTTGCTGACTCCCAGAGTGGTCGGCGACACGGAACGGGCGGCCGGCGCTAAGGCCGTGTCGGCGACCAAGCCGAAGATCGACCAGGAGGAATGGCTCTCCACTCTTGCGGACGTGCAAGGGACCCCGGCCGCGGCGGTGGCGCGCCGACTTCTCGATTGGTTTCGGTCGCGAGGGTTCGAGACGGGGATCACCAACACCCAGGATTCGGCCTATGCGCGGTTGTTTCGCCCGGACGGCAAGCCGACGTGGCCCTTCTTTATCCGACGCAGCACGGGCAAGGTTGAGACGTCGCTGCAGTACCTGAAGGAAAACCCAGCCTTCGCGTCGGAGGAGGCCCGATTGGCGCTCCTGGACCGCATCAAGTCGCTGCCTGATCAGAAGATTGCCACGACGCGCTCGACGGGGTGGCCCGCCGTGCCACTGCAGGACCTTGCGCGTGAAGAGGTCTGGAACGGATTCACGGCGATTGCAGAATACGTTCAGCAGCAGACTGGGCAGGCCGGCGCTTGAGGCAAGACGGGGGGCGCGCCTTTCCCGCCCGTGTTCAAGCCGCAGTTGGACTGGTCTAGAGCGCGCGTGGAGGGTCCTGATCGAAGAACAGTGCTGGCCGCTGGTGTCGTGCTCGCCGCGGGGCCGGGCCGTGCGTGGGGGAGGGCTTCCGAGTTGACCGTATCGATCGCCGCCATCGAGGCCGACCTGCGCTGGCGCGAGGTCGGCGGGCGGGCCGAGCCGCTGCCCAGCGTCGATCCCAACCACTTCCTGTCGGTCTCGCCGGAACTGCTGCCCCTGGCGCGCGAGGTGTTCGCCGGCCAGCCGGGCTACGAGGCGCCGGTGTCCAGCCAGGTGTTGGCGGCGGGCGAACTCGTGGAGGTGATCAAGGCCGGCTACAGCCCCGCCGCCGGGGTGTTCGGCGTCCACCGCTTCCATCACGCGGCGGAGGACGACGAGCGCCGCCTGAACGTGCCCGCCACCGCGGCGGCGGCGCAGGGCTTCCGCGAGTTGCTCGTGCGGGTGGCGAAAGGCGGCTGAGAGCCCGGGCGCCCGCCGGGAGTTCCAACGAAAAAAGCCGCGGAGCTGGCGCTCCGCGGCTTCCTTCACAGCACTAAGACCTGCGGCCTAGCACTTGTAGTACATGTCGAATTCGACCGGGTGCGGGTGCAGTTGCAGCCGCATGACTTCTTCCATCTTCAGCTCGATGTAGGCGTCGATGAAGTCGTCGTCCATGACCCCGCCCTTCTTGAGGAAGGCGCGGTCCTTGTCGAGGTTCTCGAGGGCTTCGCGCAGCGAGCCGCAGACCTCGGGGACCTTCTTCTGCTCGCGCGGCGGCAGGTCATAGAGGTTCTTGTCCATCGCCGGACCCGGGTCGATCCGGTTCTCGATGCCGTCGAGGCCGGCCATCAGCAGGGCCACGAAGGTCAGGTACGGGTTGCCCATGGGGTCCGGGAAGCGGGCCTCGATGCGCTTGGCCTTCGGGCTCTCGACGTGCGGGATGCGGATCGAGGCCGAACGGTTGCGCGAGGAGTAGGCGAGCTTGACCGGCGCCTCGTAGCCCGGGACCAGCCGCTTGTAGCTGTTGGTCGTCGAGTTGGAGAAGGCGTTGATCGCCTTGGCGTGCTTGATGATGCCGCCGATGTACCACAGGCACATGTCCGACAGGCCCGCGTACTTGTCGCCGGCGAACAGCGGCTTGCCGTCCTTCCAGATCGACTGGTGCACGTGCATGCCCGAGCCGTTGTCGCCGAACATCGGCTTGGCCATGAAGGTGGCCGTCTTGCCGTAGGCCGCGGCGACGTTGTGGATGACGTACTTATAGAGCTGCATCCGGTCGGCCATGGTGATCAGCTCGGCGAACTTCAGGCCGAGTTCGTGCTGGGCCGGCGCCACCTCGTGGTGGTGCTTCTCGGGCTGCATGCCGAGGTCGCGCATCACCGCCAGCATCTCGCCGCGCAGGTCCTGGGCGCTGTCCACCGGGTTGACCGGGAAGTAGCCGCCCTTCGGGCCCGGGCGGTGGCCCATGTTGCCTTCCGGATACTCGCGGGCCGAGTTGGACGGCAGCTCGCGGTCGTCGAACGAGTAGCCGGTGTTCTGCGACGCGGTCGACCAGCGCACGTCGTCGAACAGGAAGAACTCGGCTTCAGGACCGAAGAAGACGGTGTCGCCGATGCCGGCGCTCTTCACGTAGTTCAGCGCCCCCTTGGCGATCGAGCGCGGGTCGCGGTTGTACGGCGTGTTGGTGTCGGGGTTCAGAACGTCGCAGAACAGCGCCAGCGTGGTCTGCTGGTAGAAGGGGTCGATGTAGGCGCTGTCGAGGTCCGGCCGCAGCTTCATGTCGGACTCGTTGATCGCCTTCCAGCCGGCGATCGAGGAGCCGTCGAACATCGTGCCGTCGTTCAGGAAGTCCTCGTCGACCAGGTCCACGTCGAAGGTGACGTGCTGCATCTTGCCGCGGATGTCGGTGAAGCGGACGTCGACGTAGGCGACCTCCTTCTCCTTGATCAGGTTCAGGATGTCTTGGGCGGAAGCCATGGGTTCAGTTCCCCTCGTTGGATCGCGATGATGGGTTAGATGGCCGAAGCGCCGGTCTCGCCGGTGCGGATGCGCAGCACCTCGGCGATGTCGGAGACGAAGATCTTGCCGTCGCCGATACGGCCGGTGCGGGCGGCGTTGACGATGGCCTCGACGGCGCCTTCCAGCTGGTCGTCGCCGACCACCACCTCGATCTTGATCTTCGGCAGGAAGTCCACGACGTACTCGGCGCCCCGGTAGAGCTCTGTCTGGCCCTTCTGGCGGCCGTAGCCTTTAGCCTCCAGCACGGTCATGCCCTGGACGCCCAGCTCCTGCAGGGCCTCCTTCACTTCGTCGAGCTTGAACGGCTTGATGATGGCTTCGATCTTTTTCATGGGCCCTGGGCGCTGTTGATGTGATCGGACCGCCCCCGAGCGGTCGGCGCGAACCAGCATGGTCCGGCCGGGCCGAACAAGAGGGCGCCGACGGTTGCCCCGCCGGGGCGCCGCGGATTCATGCGAATGCCTAAAGATTGAGCGTTGGGCGCCTCATTAGCGCGCAGGTCCGGTTTCGGCCCGGTTCGGCGGAAAACCGGCGACCGTGGGAAGGCGGCAGGACGCGTGGGCTCACGGTGGAGCCGCCTCGCCCGGCGGTTTCGCGGGGAACGGGCGGCGTTCGCGCAAATGGCGATTCCGGGCCGGCGGAGAGCGGGCGTCCCGTCTGCTGAGAAACCCGTCAACCTGGAGCGGCGGGACTGCCTGGCCTCGCCATCCGGCGCTTGCCGGGTTGCGCGGGGAAGTGCTCCCACCGCTTGCCTATGGCCGCGGGACAGGGAACAACCGGGGAGAGCTCAGGAGACCTTGCCCATGCCTCACCTCTATCTGATCCGCCACGGCAAGCCGGTCACCGTCTGGGGGCAGGGGAGCGACGATGATCCGGGGCTGGACGAGCAGGGCCTGGCGCAGGCGATCGCAGCGCGCGACGCACTGTTGGCCAGGCCCGAGCTGGAGCGGCCGAAGCGTGTGGTCTCGAGCCCGCTGCGCCGCTGCCGCGAAACCGCTCAGCCGCTGGCCGAGGCGCTGGGCGTCCAAGTGGAGATCGACTCGGTGGTCGGCGAGATTCCGACGCCTGCCAATCTCGCGCCGGAGCAGCGCAGCGTCTGGCTGAAGCATGTGTTCCAGAGCCGCTGGAGCGAGATCGACGGCGACATCGACTACCAAGGCTGGCGCCACGCCATCGCCCGCTCGCTGCGGGCCCGTGGCGACACGGCCGTCTTCTCCCACTACGTGGCGATCAACGCGGTGATGTCGCACCTCGAGGGTCACGACCGGGTGCTCGCCTTCAGGCCGGACCACGCCTCGATCACCGTGCTGGAGACCGACGGCGAGGAACTGCGGCTGGTCGAGAAAGGGCGCGAGGCGGTCACCGGGGTGCTGTGAGGCGTCCTTGACCTGCCCGGGCGGCGGGTCTGCACTTCCGCGTATGGCTTGGTCACAGGGACGAAGAGTTCAGCGCGCATGACCCCCCGCCAGATCCTGTCGGTCGCCGAGATAGGCGCCGCCGACCGAGCGGCTATCGCCGCCGGCACGCCCGGCGTGGTGCTGATGGAGCGGGCCGGCCAGGCGGTGACGGACGAGATCGTCCGGCGCTTTTCGCCGCGGCCGACCGTGGTGCTGTGCGGGCCGGGCAACAACGGCGGCGACGGCTACGTGGTCGCCAGGCTGCTGAAGGACCGCGGCTGGCCGGTGAAGGTGATGGCGCTGTCGCCCCCGCAGACCGGCGACGCCAAGGCCGCCGCCGCTCAGTGGGACGGCGAGACCGGCCCGCTCACCCTGCCGCTCGGTGGCGAGCTGGTGGTGGACGCCCTGTTCGGCGTGGGGCTCGCAAGGGCGCTGAGCGGCGAAGCGGCGGCCGCGGCGCTGGAGATGGCCGATCGAGCGGCCGAGGTGGTGGCGGTGGACATCCCCAGCGGATTGCCGGGCGATTCCGCTCAGCCTGCCGGCCCATGCGCCAGCGCCGGTCTGACCGTCACCTTCCACGCGCGCAAATTCGCTCACGCGTTGGAGCCGGGACGCAGCCGTTGCGGCGAAGTGGTGGTGGCCGATATCGGCCTCGGGGAGACCGCCTCGCGGGTGTTCGAGAACACGCCGGACCTGTGGCTCCCCCGGTTTCCGTGGCCGACGGCGGCCTCGCACAAGCATGCCCGCGGGCGGATGATCGTGGTCTCGGGGCCGATGGCCAGCACCGGGGCGGCGCGGCTGTCGGCGCGCGCCGGGCTCCGGATCGGCGCCGGCCTGGTGACGGTGCTGTCTCCGCCCGACGCGGTGCGGGTGAACGCCTCGCACCTCGAGGCGGTGATGCTGCGCGCCTTCGAGAGCGACCTGGAGCTCGAATCGATCGCCCAGCAGGTGGACGCGGCGGTGATCGGCCCGGCGGCCGGGGTCACCGACGCCACGCTGATGAATCTGCTGGCGCTGGCCCGCACCGGCGCGGCCCTGGTCATCGACGCCGACGCCATCACCGTCTTCCGCAACGCGCCGGACGAGCTGTTCTCGGTGCTCGACCGCGACGACGTGCTGACCCCCCACCCGGGGGAGTTCGAGCGGCTGTTCCCGCGCCTGCTGTCGAGTTCGCCGCACCGCATCGCGGCCGCCCGCGCGGCGGCCGAGCGGGCAGGGGCGGTGGTGCTGCTGAAGGGCCCCGACACGGTGATCGCGGCGCCTGACGGCCGGGCGGCGGTCAACCTCAACGGCAGCCCCTGGCTGGCTACCGCCGGTTCCGGCGACGTGCTGGCCGGCTTCATCGCGGGCCTGGTGGCGCAGGGGATGGAGAGCTTCGAAGCCGCGTGCGCGGCGGCCTGGATTCACGCAGAGGCCGGCGCGAGCTTCGGCCCCGGGCTGACCTCGGAGGATCTGCCGGGGCTCGTGCCGCAGGTGCTGCGCCGGCTGTGGGCCGGCTTGGCCTGAAGCCCAGGGCTCGGCCGGAAGTGTCCGACCCGGAGCCAGGTTATTCCGGGCCGGACGTTTCCATGGAAGGACCGCTGAATGCGACCCACGCGCAATACTTGCAGAGCGCGCGAAGGTTGCAATAGCGATTGTGGTGGATGATCTCGCCCGACAAACGAAGCGCCGGTCGGCGGAGAGAAGACCGGCCGGCCGGCGCCCCGGGGCTCTGCGGTCCGAGCGCTCGGCTCGACCCGTTATGGGTCAACGCGCGTCAAGCGGCGCCGTTCCGCCGTCGCAGGTGGCGACCCGCTCCAGCGTTTCGGTCAGGTCCTCCATGACGAACGGTTTGGCCAGGAAGCTGGAGGGTTTCACCGCCTCGGTGCGGTAGCGCAGCCCGGGCGCGCCGGAGATGAACACCACCGGGATGTCCGGATAGACGGCGCGAAAGCAGCGGGCGACGCCGAAGCCGTCGGTGGGCCCGCCGAGGTTGATGTCGGTGACCAGCGCCTGGAAGCTGCGCGGCTCCTCGATCGCCCGCAGCGCCTCTGGGGCGGTGCCGGCGCAGGTCACCGCATAACCCGCCGCCTGCAGCTCCTCGCGGATCAGCAGAGACACCAGGGGGTCGTCTTCGACGAGCAACACGTTCCGCACAGGGACCTCGACCGGTAGCCCCCGGCCTGGCGAACAACGTATGCTATCAATTGATAGTTCCACAGCCTGGGGAGGCGGCGGCAGGCGCCTCTGGCCAGCGGCGAGGGCTTGGCCTAAACCTCGCGCGCCCCCGGGCGGATGTGGCGGAACTGGTAGACGCACTGGATTTAGGTTCCAGCGCCGCGAGGCGTGGAGGTTCGAGTCCTCTCATCCGCACCAGGGGGAAGGGCGGGTCCTGAGGCGCAGACCATTTGCGCTTTTCCCCTTGGCCTGCTCGTGACATAACCCGCCCGCCGCCGCCCGGCCCCCTTCGGGCGGCGTAATCAATTCAAGCCGCATGCGGCTCAAGCTAAGGCCGCCGGAAGCCCTGAGATGTCCATGCAGATCGTTGATAAGTCTGGTGAAGGTCCGAGCCGCGTGTTCGGCGTGACGGTGCCCGCCAAGGACCTTGCCGAACGCCTGGAGGCCCGCATCGCCGAGATCGCGCCGCGCCTGAACATCAAGGGATTCCGTCCCGGCAAAGTGCCGCCGGCGCACGTCAATCGCATCTACGGCAAGGAACTGATGGGCGAGGTGCTGGAGCAGACCTTCAGCGAAACCACCCAGAAGGTCTTCGAGGAGAACAACATCCGGCCGGCCGGCGAGCCCGACCTGAAGCCGGAAGGCGACCTGCAGGAGGTCATCGAGGGCAAGGCCGACCTGTCCTACGAGATCGCCGTCGACGTGATGCCGGAGTTCGAGCCGGTCGACCCGTCGACGCTGTCGCTCGTCCGTCCCGTCCACGAGCCGACCGACGAAGAGGTCGAGGAGGCGGTGAAGGAGCTGGCGGCCCAGAACAAGACCTACGAACCGCGCACCGGCAAGACGGTGAAGGCCAAGGACGGCGACCAGGTGGTCATCGACTTCGTCGGCCGCATCGACGGCGAGGCCTTCGAGGGCGGCTCGGCGGAGGACGTGCCGCTGGTGCTGGGCTCGGGCCAGTTCATCCCGGGCTTCGAGGAACAATTGGCCGGCGCTAAGCCGGGCGCGGACGTCACCGTCAAGGTGACCTTCCCGGCCGAATACCAGGCCGCCCACCTGGCCGGCAAGGAAGCCGAGTTCGAAGTGAAGGTGAAGGAGGTCAAGGCGCCGGTCGAGGCCTCTGTGGACGACGAACTGGCCAAGCGCCTGGGCGTCGACGACCTGGAATCCCTGAAGAAGCTGATCCGCGAGAACCTCGAGCAGCAGTACCAGCCGTTCTCGCGCTTCAAGCTGAAGCGCGCCCTGCTCGACGAGTTGGACGCCAAGCACGACTTCCCGCTGCCGCCGAAGATGCTCGAAGCCGAGTTCAACGCGATCTGGAGCCAGGTGCTGGCGGACAAGGAGAGTGGTCAGCTCCCCGAGGACGACGCCAAGAAGTCGGACGAGCAGCTGCAGGCCGAATACCGCAAGATCGCCGAGCGCCGCGTGCGCCTGGGTCTGGTGCTGGCCGAGATCGGCCGCGCCAACAACGTCCAGGTGACCGAGCAGGAGCTGGTCGAGGCGATGCGCCAGGAGGCCATGCGTTACGGCGCCCAGGCCCAGCAGATATTCGACCTGCTGCGCCAGAACCCCAACGCCCAGGCCCAGATGCGCGCGCCGATCTTTGAGGACAAGGTCGTCGATCTGATCGTCAGCAAGGCCCAGGTCGAGGACAAGACGGTCTCCAAGGAAGAGCTCCTGAAGGAAGACGATCTGCCGGCCGGCTACGGCGAGGGCTGAATCAGAGCGTGATCCGGCCGGCCCGATCGCCGCGCCGCGTCCGCACGTTTTCGACCATCGGGGCCGGCATCCTCCTGGCGGGGATGCTGGCCCTCGTGGGACGTCGAAGACCCCCGGATCGAGGACCCCGCCGCCTTCGCCGACGAGGCGGTGGCCCGCGCCCGGCCAGGTTCGATCATCCTCCTGCACGCCATGTACCCGGCCAACGCCACCGCCCGCGAGGCCCTGCCGAGTATCCTCGCCGGCCTGCGCGCCAAGGGGCTGCGGGTGGTCGGCGTCTCGACGCTGCTGGAGGTCACGAGCTGAGTTCCTCCCGCCCCGCGAAGGGGAGGGAGGATTCTCGGGATGGTCAGGCCTTTGGGATCTTCATCGACAGGTAGGGCTGGGTCGCCTGGTCCGAAGCGGTCGGGCCGGGAACCTTGTGCTCCACCGGCGGCAGCGACTTCAGGTAGGCGACCAGGGCCTCCGCGTCCTCCGCCGTCAGAGTGGCGTAGGCGCGCCAGGGCATGATGGGAGCCAGAATCCGGCCATCGGGCCGCTCGCCCTTGGTGATGGCGGTCAGGATCTGCTCATCGGTCCAGCTGGCGAGACCGGTCTCGTGCGGCGTCAGGTTCGGCGGATAGACCACGCCGAATCCAGGGATCTCGAAGCCTTCGTCAGAGCCGGCCAGGGGCGTATCGGGCCCGGCCTGGCCGGTGAAGACTCCCGGCTTGTGGCAGCCGCCACAGTCCATGATGCCGGCCAGGTACTGGCCGCGAGCGACTATCTGCTCGGGGCTCGGCGGGGCGGCGGCCTCCGCCCGGGGGCCCTGCGAACAGGCGGAAACAGAAAGCGCCGCGGCCAGGGCCGCTGCGCCCGCGATGACGGATTTCATAGGTGTTCTTTCGTGTCCGAAAACGCCGTTACGGCGGTTTGCGGCGATCTATTCGAGGTGACGGCGCCGCTTCAATCCGCGAGATTGCAGCATGGCTCTGCAACTTCGCAGAGGCCCAGGCGCTCCGCCGCCTTGCAACCTTTCGGGCGGCAGGCGATATCCGATTCCGAGGCGGGCGCTCTCCACCCCGCGAAAATATCTTCGAGAAGAGGCCGGCCACATGCGTGACCCCATGACCATGCTCAACCTCGTGCCGATGGTGGTCGAGCAGACCAGCCGCGGCGAACGGGCCTACGACATCTTCTCCCGCCTCCTGAAGGAGCGGGTGATCATGCTGAATGGTCCCGTGGAGGACGGCATGGCGGCGCTGATCACGGCGCAGCTGCTGTATCTCGAGAGCGAGAACCCGAAGCGCGAGATCCAGATGTACATCAACTCGCCGGGCGGCATCGTGACCTCCGGCCTGGCGATCTACGACACCATGCAATACATCCGCTGCCCGGTGGCGACCTTCTGCGTCGGCATGGCGGCCTCGATGGGCTAGTTCCTGCTGATGGCGGGCGAGCCGGGCATGCGGGTCTCGCTGCCGAACTCCCGGATCATGGTGCACCAGCCGTCGGGCGGCTACTCGGGCAAGGCCTCCGACATCCAGCGCCACGCCGAGGATATCGTGAAGACCAAGCGGCGGCTCAACGAGCTCTACGCCAAGCACACCGGCCGCACCTATCAGGAGGTCGAGGAGACCCTCGACCGCGACTTCTTCATGACCGCCGAAGAAGCCAAGGCCTGGGGCCTGGTCGACCACGTCATCGAAAAGCGCGACGACTCCACGGAGGCGTAAGGCCGTGGCCGAGGGGCTCGGCCACGCGCTGATCGTCGGCGGCACCGGCATGCTGGCGGCCGCCGCCGACCGGCTGGCTCAGGACGGCTGGCGGGTAAGCCACATCGCCCGCCACGCCACGACCTTCGCGGCGGGCCGGGAAGGCCAGGCCGGGTTCGACGCCGACTACCACGACGAGGCGGCCTTCCGCGCCGCGCTGGCGGCCGCCCTGGAATGGGGCGGGCCGCCGGGGCTGGGGATCGCCTGGTTCCGCACCCTCAAGCTGCCGACTCCGCGTCTGATGGCCGAGGCGATGGGCGCGCCCGGCGCGTCCGCGCGGCTGTTCCAGGTGGTGGGCAGCCGCACCGCCCATCCAAACCACCCCGACCGCCTGCCCCGGGCCGCCGCCGTCGCCGAGGGGCTGCCGAACTGCCTCCTGCGTCAGGTCGTGCTGGGCTTTCGCCTGGAGCCGGCCGGCGCGCGCGCCAACACCAACGCGGAGATCAGCGCCGGCGTGCTGGAGGCGATCGCCGCCGACCGGCCTCTGACCATCGTCGGCCAGGTGGACCCGTGGCCGCTGGACCGGGCGTAAGAGGCGTCCGCGCAGCGTGCGCGCGGCGCTTCGGCGACCCGGTTGGCTTCGCCGAATCGGCCGCCACTCCCGAAGAGGGAGGAATTCACGGTCGGCCCTTGAACACCCGGTAGCCCTTGATGTCGGCGATCTGCAGCATCTCGGTATCGCCGCTGGAGTCGCCGTAGGCCGCGGCGAGCCGGATGTTGGGGCCGAAGGCCTGGCGCAGCCGGCGCACCTTCTCCATGCCGCGGTTGTTCTCGCCCATCAGTGCGCCGGCGACCCGGTCCTCGGTGTCGAACTCGAGTTGGGTGCCGAGAAGCAAGTCGGCGCCCAGCCGATCGGCGAAGGGGGCGACGAGAATGGTCGGTGAGGCGGTGACGATGACGACCTTGGCGCCCTTGCGCTTCCAGTCGTCCCAGGTGGCCAGCGCATCCGGTCGGAACAGGCGCGGGCCCTCGACCTCGGCGAAGGCGCGGGCGTCGGCGGCCAGTTGCTCGCGGCTGAGCCCGAACAGGAAGCGGCGAACGGCGTGAGCCTTGATGCGCCCGCGGTCGCGGTGGAACAGGTAGCTGACCAGGTTCGGCGCGAGCATGGCCAGCTCGATCGCGTAGCCGCGCGCGCCGGCCCGCCAGCGCAGGAAGGCGGTGAAGCTGTCGCGGACGGTCAGCGTCCCGTCGAAGTCGAAGGCCGCCACCGGGGCCTCGCCCGTGGCCGCCTCCAAAATGCGCTGCTGATCGGCCGTCACGCGCCTGTTCCCACCATCCTTCGCTGCCGGTATCGCGAGTCCCGCAATCGGACTTGTCCCGATCTGGCGCACGTCCCATCTAACGGCGTGCAACGATGCGCCGCCCGAAGCCTTTCCGTCACGATTTGTCGCTGCGGAGCAGGAAGGCTTGTGATCCCGGGGCGGATCGGGGAATGTCAAGGATTAGACAACCGGCGGCGCATATCCTGCATTGATGCCGTGAGCGCCTCCGGGCGGGACGCTGTCGGACATGTGTCCGACGGAGTCGAAGAAGTGAGAAGCGAACGATGACCAAGGCCGCGAGCGGGGACTCCAAGAGCACGCTGTACTGCTCGTTCTGCGGAAAGAGCCAGCACGAGGTGAGGAAGCTCATCGCGGGCCCGACCGTGTTCATCTGCGACGAGTGCGTCGAGCTGTGCATGGACATCATCCGCGAGGAGCACAAAATCTCCTTCGTGAAGTCGAAGGACGGCGTGCCCACGCCCAAGGAGATCCGCGAGGTCCTCGACGACTACGTGATCGGCCAGGACCATGCGAAGAAGGTCCTCTCGGTCGCCGTCCACAACCACTACAAGCGGCTGAACCACGCCCAGAAGAACAACGACGTCGAGCTGGGCAAGGCCAACATCCTGCTGATCGGCCCGACCGGCACCGGCAAGACGCTGCTGGCCCAGACGCTGGCGCGGATCATCGACGTGCCGTTCACGGTGGCCGACGCCACCACCCTGACCGAGGCCGGCTACGTCGGCGAGGACGTCGAGAACATCATCCTGAAGCTGCTGCAGGCGGCCGACTACAACGTCGAGCGGGCCCAGCGCGGCATCGTCTACATCGACGAGGTCGACAAGATCAGCCGCAAATCGGACAACCCCTCGATCACCCGGGACGTGTCGGGCGAGGGCGTCCAGCAGGCGCTGCTGAAGATCATGGAAGGCACCGTCGCCTCGGTGCCGCCGCAGGGCGGGCGCAAGCATCCGCAACAGGAGTTCCTGCAGGTCGATACGACCAACATCCTGTTCATCTGCGGGGGCGCCTTCGCAGGCCTCGAGAAGATCATCTCGGCGCGCGGGCAGGGGACCTCGATCGGCTTCGGCGCCAAGGTGGCCGACCCGGACGAGCGCCGCACCGGCGAGATCTTCCGCAAGGTGGAGCCGGACGACCTGCTGCGCTTCGGCCTGATCCCGGAATTCATCGGCCGCCTGCCGGTGATCGCCACCCTCGACGACCTCGACGAAGCCGCGCTGGTGAAGATCCTGACCGAGCCGAAGAACGCCTTCGTCAAGCAGTACCAGCGTCTGTTCGACATGGAGAACGTCGGCCTGACGTTCACCGACGATGCGCTGAACGCGGTGGCCCGAAAGGCGATCGCCCGCAAGACCGGCGCTCGCGGCCTGCGCTCGATCCTCGAAGGCATCCTGCTCGACACGATGTACGAGCTCCCGAGCTACGACGGGGTCGAAGAGGTGGTGGTCAACGCCGAGGTGGTGGAGGGCCGCGCCAAGCCGCTGGTCATCTACGCCGAGCGGCGGGACAAGGGCGGCGCGGCCTAGCGCCGGCCGACAGCCAGATTGCGGAAAGCCCGGCCCTGCGGCCGGGCTTTTCTGTTTCCGGCGGTCAATGGATGTCGTTGTCGGGGACGAAGGCCTGGAGGTCTTCCGGCGTGACGCCCTGGGCCGCGGCGACCAAGTTGAGGGCGCGCACGAGGTCGACGTTGGACTGGATTTCCCGCAACGCGGCGCGCAGGCGGGCGCGCATGCGCAGTGTCTCGGCGAGCAGGCGGTCGAGGTCGGCGGCGCGTCGCGCACCCTCCTGGCTCATGCCCAGGCCCCGCAGGGTCTGGAACAGCCGATCGGCGTCCGCCAGCGCGCGCCGCGAGCGGCGGTAAGCCGCGTGCGCTGCGCCGTATGCGCCGATCAAATCGCCCCAGCCCACAGCAACCCCCAGTCGTCACGCCTTTGACATGAGCGGCCTGCGAACCTCGAGAAGGGCTCCCAGGTTCCACACAAGCGTGGCCATAGGCCGAAAAAAGTCCATAGGGGCGCCCCATTCGCCGCCGAGGGGTAAGGTCGAAGCATTGCTCGCGTTTCGGGAGAGCGCTCAGAAGCGCCAAAGGGCTGGAAGTCGCCGCCGCACGGACTTGAACGGCGCCGCAGCCCTCCTACCTGATAGGCGTGACCGCAATGCTGCAACTTCAGGCGACGATTTCATGCCCCTGTGGCTGGGGAAATGCCGGCCTTGGCGAACGAGTAGTCCACATGGGACGCATCGTCGCGCAATGTTCTTGCGCAGCTTGAACAAGCCCGCAAACGGTCCACATAAATGCCAAATCTGACGCCCTCAGACGGGCGGACGGATCGCCCGACTCAGACACAACGTTTGGGTTACCGTGGACCGTCGGTCGGCGCCGACCAAAGCCGCGTCGGCCAGGAGTAATGCATCATGTCCGAGATCAAGACCCTGCCTATCCTGCCCCTGCGGGACATCGTCGTCTTCCCCCACCAGCCGGTGCCGCTGTTCGTGGGGCGCGAGAAGAGCGTGCGCGCTCTCGAAGAGGCGATGCGCGTCGAGGGCAAGCAGATCCTCCTGGCCACCCAGAAGGACAAGGACGACGACGATCCCAAGCCGGAAGCCATCTATGACGTCGGCGTGGTCGCGACCGTCCTGCAACTGCTGAAGCTGCCGGACGGCACGGTGAAGGTGCTGGTCGAAGGCCAGGCCCGCGCCGGCATCACCCGCTTCACCCGGACGGACGAATATTACGAAGCCGAGATCGCGCTGGTGACCGAGGACGGCGCCGGCACGCCCGAAGCCGAGGCGCTGAGCCGCGCGGTGATCGAGCAGTTCGAGAACTACGTGAAGCTCAACAAGAAGGTGCCGCCGGAAGCGCTGGCCGCCATGCCGCAGGTCGAGAACCCCGGCGAACTGGCCGACCGCGTGGCCTCGCACCTGTCGGTGAAGATCGCCGACAAGCAGCAGCTCCTGGAAATCTTCAACGTCGTCAAGCGGCTGGAGAAGGTCTACGCCCTGATGGAGGGCGAGATCGCGGTCATGCAGACCGAGAAGAAGATCCGCAACCGCGTCAAGCGGCAGATGGAGAAGACCCAGCGCGAGTACTATCTGAACGAGCAGATGAAGGCCATTCAGCGCGAGCTGGGTGAGCACGACGACGCGCGCGACGAGCTGATTGAGCTCGAGAAGCGGATCAAGAAGACCAAGCTGTCCAAGGAGGCCCGCGCCAAGGCCGAGGCGGAGCTGAAGAAGCTGCGCAACATGAGCCCGATGAGTGCGGAATCGACCGTGGTCCGGAACTACCTGGACTGGCTGCTGTCGATCCCCTGGGGCAAGGCCAAGCAGAAGCCGATCGACCTGTCCAAGGCCGAGCAGACCCTGGACGAGGATCACTACGGCCTGGAGAAGGTCAAGGAGCGGATCCTGGAGTACCTGGCCGTGCAGTCGCGGGTCGGCACCCTGAAGGGCCCGATCCTGTGCCTGGTGGGCACGCCCGGGGTCGGCAAGACCTCGCTGGGCCGCTCGATCGCCAAGGCCACCGGTCGCGAGTTCGTCCGGGTCTCACTGGGCGGCGTGCGGGACGAGGCCGAGATCCGCGGCCACCGGCGGACCTACATCGGCTCGATGCCCGGCAAGATCATCCAGTCGATGAAGAAGGCCAAGACGACCAACGCCTTCTTCCTGCTGGACGAGATCGACAAGATGGGCTCGGACTGGCGGGGCGACCCGTCGTCGGCGCTGCTCGAGGTGCTGGACCCGGCGCAGAACTCCACCTTCGCCGACCATTACCTGGAGGTCGACTACGACCTGTCGCCGGTGATGTTCGTCACCACGGCCAACAGCCTGAACATGTCCCAGCCTCTGCTGGACCGCATGGAGATCATCCGCATCCCCGGCTACACCGAGGACGAGAAGGTGGAGATCGCCAAGCGGCACATCCTGCCGAAGTTGACCAAGGACCACGGGCTGAAGCCGGAAGAGTTCATCGTTCTGGACGAGACGATCCGCTCGCTGATCCGGCATTACACGCGCGAAGCCGGCGTGCGGAACCTGGAGCGCGAACTGGGCAACCTGGCGCGCAAGACGGTCCGTGACCTGGCCCGCGAGAACGTCTCCTCGATCACCGTCGACGAGGAGCGGCTGGAGAAGTACGCCGGCGTCAAGCGGTACCACTACGGCGAGACCGACACCGAGGATCAGGTCGGGATCATCACCGGCCTGGCCTACACCGACTTCGGCGGCGACATCCTGACCATCGAGGCGGTCAAGATGCCGGGCAAGGGCCGGATGACGGTCACAGGCAACCTGAAGGACGTGATGAAGGAGTCGATCTCGGCGGCCGCCTCGTTCGTCCGCTCGCGGGCGACGAAGTTCGGCATCGAACCGCCGATCTTCGAGAAGACCGACATCCACGTCCACGTGCCTGAGGGGGCGACCCCGAAGGACGGGCCGTCGGCGGGCGTGGCGATGACCACGGCCATCGTCTCGGTGCTGACCGGCATTACGATCCGCAAGGACATCGCCATGACCGGCGAGGTCACCCTGCGGGGCCGGGTGCTGGCCATCGGCGGGCTGAAGGAGAAGCTGCTGGCTGCGCTCCGTTCGGGCGTGAAGACGGTGCTGATCCCGGCCGAGAACGAGAAGGACCTGGCCGACATCCCGGCGAACGTGAAGGACGCCCTGGAGATCATTCCGGTGCGCACGGTCGACGAGGTGCTGGAGCGGGCCCTGACCCGGCCGCTGACGCCCATCGAGTGGAACGAGGCCGACAATCCGGCGCCGGTCGTCGACTCCGACGACGGCGACGTGGAGACGGTGATCACCCACTGACCGCCGATACGGCGAACGGAAGAGTTGAGCGGCGCAGGAGCTTCCTGCGCCGCTTTCTTTTTGATTCTCCCCTTCAGGCAGCGCTTAATTCCATCTTTCCGGACCGCCCAGGCGCAGACCGGCGGCCGGACTGCTCACAACGACGTGGGAGGTGACGGTGACGAAGGGCGAACTCGTGGCCGCGATGGCCGAGAAGGCCGGGATCAGCAGAGCAGAAGCGAAGCAGGCGCTGGACGCATTCATCGCCTCCGTGGTCGGCGCTCTCAAGCGGGGCGACGAGGTGCGGCTGCCGGGGTTCGGCCGCTTCACCCCCGTCCACCGCCCCGCCGGGCCTGCCCGCAACCCCCGCACCGGCGAGACCGTCCGCCGGGCGGCTTCGGCCACCGCCCGTTTTCACGCCGGCGAGGTGCTGAAGAACGCGCTGAACGGCCACGGCTGACGTATCCCTTCGGCGTGCTCGTCCGTCCTGGGTGGGAGCGATCCTGCAAAGACGGCGAGGAAACCCGCCCGGCGTGCCGGCGCTGCAGAAGCCGCACCAACTGAGGTGCGGCGGAGCTAGGACAAATCGCGGACGCCGCGCTAAGAAGCCGCCGACGGGCGGCTAGCTCAGTTGGTCAGAGCACCTGGTTTACACCCAGGGGGTCGGGGGTTCGAACCCCTCGCCGCCCACCATCCTCTGCGCACCGCGCGCCGGGCGCGCGCTCCCGAAGGGCCCGTTCGGTGAACCGTGGTGCAGCTTCGTGCGTTACCGGCCCCGGGTGTTCCTCACCAAGGCGAGGGTGGTCATGCGCGGGTCGATCGCAGCGGCGCTGGGCGCCGCAGTCGTAAGTGTCATCGTGGCGGGTTGCGGGGACGGGGCCTCAAAGGCCGCGGCGGCCGTCGAGGCGCCGGTGGACGCCGTCCCCGCCGCGGATATCGACCTCGACGTGCCGTATGTGCCGACGCGCGAGCCGGTGGTCGAAAAGATGCTGGAGATCGCCGGCGTCGGCGCGGAGGACTTCGTCATCGACCTCGGATCGGGCGACGGCCGCATCCCGGTGACGGCGGCGCGCAAGTACGGGGCCCGCGGCTTCGGCGTGGACATCAACCCGCAGCGCATCGCCGAGGCCAACGCCAACGCCAAGGCGGCCGGCGTGACCGACAAGGTCGAGTTCCGCCGCCAGGACCTGTTCGAGACCAAGATCTCCGACGCAACGGTGCTGACCATGTACTTGCTGCCGTCGGTCAACATGAAGCTCAGGCCGCGGGTCCTCTCGGAGCTGAAGCCCGGCACGCGTGTGGTCTCCCACGCCTTCGACATGGAGGACTGGAAGCCCGACGAGGAGGCGCTGGTCGACGGCGCCAACGTCTACCTGTGGATCGTGCCCGCCGACGTGCAGGGACGCTGGAAGGTCACCGGCGGCCAGGCCGGCGAGATGACGCTGGACCTGACACAGCGCTTCCAGGAGCTGTCGGGAACCGTGACGATCGGGGGCGAGACCCGCCAGATCCGCGACGGGCGGGTGCGCGGCGACACCCTGGCCTTCGCCTACGACAGCCCCTCGGGGCCGCGGTTGTTCTCGGCCAGACTGACCGGAAA
>JAQVDF010000204.1 GCA_028698405.1 Phenylobacterium sp.
CTCGCCGGCGAGACTGATCGGGCAGGGCGGCGGGCAGCTGGCCCTGAGCCCTCGCGCCGGGGGAGCGGTTTATGCGTCCGGCGGCGGCGCCTTCCTGCTGCGGGCAAGCGGCGGGGGTCTGCCGGAGGCCGAGTTCGCGGTGGATCGCTACACCGCCTCCGAGAACGGCGTCCTCGCCCGGGGCCGCGGCCGATTTGCGGGTGACTTCCTGCTGTTCCGCGGCGCCGACATGCAGCTGGAGGGCTCGCTGCGGCTGCGAGGCGGGGCGGTCAGCGTGACGACCAGGGGCTGCACGCCGCTGCGCGCGGCCGGGATCGAGCTGGGCGAGAACGACCTCGCCGACGTCTCCGGTCGGTTCTGCGCCACCGGCGCGCCGATGCTGACCATGACGGACGGGGCCTGGCGGCTGAGGGGCGAGATCCGCGGCGGAACCGCCTCGGCCCCCTTCCTGCAAGTGCGCTTCGACGAGGCGGATGGATCGCTCGACGTCGGAGGGAAGGGCGACGCCCTGACGCTGCGCGCCAACCTGGCGGCCGCCCGGGTGATCGACACGACCGAGCCGCAAAGGTTCTTCCCGGTCATGACCCGCGGGGAGGCGAGCGCGGCCCGCGGTGTGTGGCGCGGCCGCTTCGACCTCGCCACGCCGAGCGGCCATTCGCTGGGCGAGGCCGTGCTGCAGCACGCGGACGCCACCGAGAGCGGTTCCTTCCAGCTCGACACCGGCCTGCTCGCCTTCGCGCCCGAGGGGCTGCAGCCGGCCGACCTGTCGCCCGCCGCAGTGCTGATCGCCTCTCCGGCCGAGGGCGAGGCGAGGTTCGTCGGCGGCTTCAGCTGGAGCCCAAGGGGTGAGGCAAGCGGCGGAACGCTGGACGTGAGCCGGCTCGACTTCCGCGGGCCTATCGGCATGGTCCGCGGGCTGCAGACCCGGATCGAACTGACCAGCCTTGCTCCGCTCGCCACCGCCCCGGACCAGGTGGTCCGCGCCGAACGGATCGAGGCCTTTGCGCCGATGACCGAGATCGTCGCCATCGGCCGAGTCGAGAACGAGGCGATCCAGCTCGCCTCCGCCGTCGCCACCGCCGGCCACGGCCGGATCGAGCTGGAGCCGATGGCCATCCCCTTCGATCCCGACGCGACGTGGCGCGGGGCCATGCGGCTCGACGACGTCCAGCTCTCTGATCTCGTTGAAGCCTCGCCGCTGGCCGAGCAGATGGATCTCGTCGCCAAGGTGGACGGCCGCATCCCGTTCGAGGTGGGTTCCCAGGGGATCAAGGTGTCGGGCGGCGAACTGCACGCCATCGAGCCCGGGCGGCTGTCGATCCAGCGCGAGGCGCTGACCTCGGTCGCGGCCGAGGGCGGCGCGCCGGAGGACGCTGAGCCGAACCTGACCGTCGACTTCGCCTACCAGGCCATGGAGAACCTGGCGTTCGAGCAGCTCGCCGCCGAGATCGAGACGCGGCCCGGCGGGCGGCTCGGCGTGCTGTTCCGCATCGCCGGCGAGCACGATCCGCCACGCCGCCAGGAACTGCGGCTGGGCTACCTGGAACTGATCCAGCGCAGCTTCCTGAACCGCAGCCTGCCGCTGCCGTCCGGCGTGAAGGTCGACCTGAGCCTCGACATGTCGCTAAATCTCGACCAGTTGCTGGCCGACTGGAACGAGTACCAGCGGCTGATCGACGGTCGCGGGCCCGGTTCAGCCACGGTTCAGCCCGACTCGGCCAATAGCGCATCTGACAGCTCGCCCGGAGGATCAACTTGACGCCCCAAAGCCCGGCCTCACGCCGCTCCCTTCTCGCGTTCGGCGGGATAGCCATGCTCGCAGGCGCCTGCACGCCCACGGTGCGCGTGGAAGTCTCGCCGATCACCATCTATGCGAAGCTGGAGCACGACGTGCGCGTGCGCCTTGGCGAAGACGTCAAGGCCCTGATCCAGCAGAACCCGAACCTGTTCTAGGAGCCTTCTGAAATGACAAGGCAAAAGGCCCTCGCCACCCTGGCCGGCGCAGCCGCGGCGCTGATGCTCGCGACCACCGCCAGCGGCCAGACCGCCGCCGACAAGGCCGCGGTCGATGCGGCCAAGGCGCAGGGGATCGTAGGCGAACAGGCGGACGGCTACCTGGGCTTCGTAAAGGACACGCCGGACGCGGCGCTGCGCGCCTCGGTCGCGGCGATCAACGCCGGCCGGGCTCAGGTGTATCGCGAGGCCGCGCAGCGGAACAACGTCAGCCCCGAGGCGGCTGGCGTCGCCGCCTTCAAGGAAGTGATCCTCGGCCGGATCCCGGCCGGCGAGTACTACAAGAACAGCGCCGGCGCCTGGGTCCGGAAATAGCGCTCAGCTGGTGCGACGCAGGGGCGGCCGCGGGCGGCCCCTGCCGAGCCGCGCGGCCTTCATCAGGGCCCAGCCCTCGCAGGTCAGCAGATAGGCGAAGGGAGGCGGACGCCATCCCCGCAGGCCCGGCCGCGCGACCGCCCGTTGCAGCAGGCCGCGCGCGGCGAGATTGACGCAGGCCTGCAGTCTCGCCCGCGCCGCCGTTCCGAGCGGGTCGTCGCCGCTGCGGGCGCAGTCCACGGGACCTTCCAGCGCCTCCTGGAGGAGGGCCCGCTCTTCGGCGCTCAGTGCGATCCACTCGTCCATGGCCGGGGAACGCGGCCCGGGCCGGTCCGTTTCCGGCCGCGCGAGAAATCCTCCGCACGGGCCCGGTCCCGAATGCGCGACGCGCCGTCGCAGGCGTTATAATATCAGTGTTAACTCATCTAACCTTAGGATGCGCCTCGCGTTTTCAGGGGACGGGCGCATGCTTGGGCGCGCGAGCGAGTGGCGGGGCGACGGAGCGCCGAGCCCGGAGGCGACGGCCCGCGCGCTTCGGCTGGCCGAGGCGCTCGCGCCGGGCGCCCGTGCGGAGCTCCTGGCGAGCGACCCGCCGGCGCCGACCGGCGACGCAAGCCTCGCCGCGCCGGTGAGACGCGCCGACGGCTCTGTGGTGGCCATCCTGAGGCTCACGGAGCTGCCGTCCCCACCGGATCCGAGCCTCGCCGAACGGCTGCAAGACGTCGCCGATCTGCTGGCGAGCGCATTCGGCCGGGTCGGCGCGGTGGCGGCGGAGCCGTCCGCGGATACCGCCCGGGCCACCATGGCGGCGGTCATCGAAGCCGCCCCGCTGTCGATGGCCCTGACCGACCGCGACCTGCGGGTGCTGGCGGTCAGTCCGACGCTGATCGAGTCCCTCGGCTGGCATGATCGCGAGGTGGTCGGCGAAAGCCTCTTCGATCTGTCTCCGGCCGTATTCGAGCGCTGGCGCGACACCTACCGGGCCGTGCTGGGCGGTGAGGAGCGGGCCTCGCGCCGTTTCCCGATGCGCGACCTGCAGGGCCGGCCCGCCTGGTACGAGGGCCATGTCCGGACATGGAAGCGGGCCGACGGCGAGGCCGGCGGGCTGATCATCGCCTGGCACGATATCACCGGCATGATGGAGGCGCTGGAGCGCACCGCCCGCTCGGAAGACCGCCTGAAGCTGGCGATGGAGATCTCCGAGATGCACGTCTGGGAGATGGACTACCGGCGCAAGGAGTTGATCAAGGTCGGCGCCGAGGACACCTTCTTCGACGCGCCGGTGACTTTCGAGATGCTGGCCGAGGACATCTACGGCAACGTCGACGAGCGCGACCTTATGATGGTGCGCGAGGCCTGGCGGCGGCATTTCCGCGAAGGTGCGCCCTACCACCCCGAATATCGGCTGAAGCGAAAGGACGGCCAGGAGGTCTGGACCGCCTGCACGCTCAAACTGATCAACGACGACCAGGGCCGGCCGCTGCGGTTGATCGGGGCGATGCAGAACATCACCGCGCGAAAGCGCGCGGAGAAGCAGCTGTTGCAGGCCAAGGACGAGGCCGAAGCCGCCAACCAGGCCAAGTCCACCTTCCTGGCCACCATGAGCCACGAGATCCGCACGCCGTTGAACGGAGTGCTGGGGATGGCGCAGGCCATGGCCGCAGACACGCTCGCGCCCGACCAGCGGGCGCGGCTCGACGTTATCCGCCAGTCGGGCGAGTCGCTGCTGGCCATACTCAACGACGTCCTCGACCTGTCGAAGATCGAGGCCGGCAAGCTGGAGCTGGAAGAAGTCGACTTCGACCTCGGCGGAATGGTCCGCGACGTCCTGGCGGCGTTCGAGGCCGTCGCCCGCGGCAGAGGCCTGCCCCTGGCGCTGGAGGGCGAGCCGGCGGCCGAGGGCCTCTACCGCGGCGATCCGGTGAGGGTGAGGCAGATCCTCTCCAACCTGGTCTCCAACGCATTGAAGTTCACCGAGGAGGGCTCCGTCGCCGTGCGCATGGACGGCGGCGGCCAGGGCGTGCGGCTGACCGTCCGCGACACCGGCATCGGTATGCCGCCCGACCGGCTCGGCAGGCTGTTCCAGAAGTTCGCGCAGGCCGAAGCGTCGACCACCCGGCGGTTCGGCGGCACCGGCCTCGGTCTGTCCATCTGCCGCGAGCTGACCGAACTGATGGGCGGCGCCATCAAGGTCGACAGCCAGCCGGGAGCGGGGACCGAGTTCCAGGTCTTCCTGCCGCTCCCACGGCTGGGCGAAGCCCCGAGCGAGGCGGCGCCAACCACGCCTCAGGCCGCCCCTGCGGACGGCCCGCCGCTGCGCATCCTGGCGGCCGAGGACAACCCGGTGAACCAGCTCGTGCTCACCACCCTGCTGGAGCAGGCCGGCCTCTCCCCACGGGTCGTC
>JAQVDF010000205.1 GCA_028698405.1 Phenylobacterium sp.
CTTCTCCCCCAAGCGAAAGGCTCGGGTTTGACAACCATGCTAAAAGATGACGCCGGCGTCATCTTTGACATTGATCAAGCGGCGCCGAGCGAGAACGCCGTTCCGGCGGCATTTTGTGCAGCTTATGCTCTCCAGCAGAACGCGCCCCCGGCAGAGGGCGTGTCCGCCGGAGCCGCCGGGCGTCAGTCCAGCATGCCGACGTGGCGCATGAAGGCGGGCACGACGCTCTCCCACACGTCCACGGCGTTCTCGATCGCCTCGGTGGTGGCCCCCACCTCGAAGTCGACGTCGTACTCCACGTACGGGTCCATCTCGTCGTCGAGGAAGGCGCGGCCGAAACGGCGCTCGCGGTTCCAGCGGTTGATCAGCTCGTAGGTCAGGCCCTTGTCCATGTCGAAGGCGGTGGCGAACTGAATGGCCGCGCACCGCGCGCCTTCGCAGCTGTAGATCATCACGCGGAAGTTGGCGCCCTGCAGGGCGCTCGTGATCATCGGGTCGCCCGCCTGGTCGCGGCCGATCTGGGCCTTGTAGCCCTTGGCCTGCAGCGCGGCGGCCACCTCGGCGGCGGTGACCCCGCCCTTCGGGATCGGCGCAGCGGCCGCGGCCCCCGCCCCCAGGATCAGGCACGCAGCCACGGCGGCCATCGCAAACTTGGTCTTCATCTCGCCCCCCAAGGCTCGCCGCGCGCCGACGCGCGCTCATCGTTCGCTACATGACATGAAAAAGCGGCCCGGGAATGCTCCCGGGCCGCTCTTCAACCGAAGTTTCGGTCGAAAGTTCAGGCGCCCGCCTGCTCGGCGTCGGCCTCCTGGGCGATTTCCACCGGCAGCGGCTCCATCGCCTCCTCGCGGGAGGCGGTGAGGGCCTCGTCGCGCTTGGCGGCGATGCGCTGCAGGGTGCGCAGGTAGGAGCCCGTGCCGGCCGGGATCAGGCGGCCGACGATGACGTTCTCCTTCAGCCCTTCCAGGGTGTCGATCTTGCCCTGGACGGAGGCCTCGGTGAGCACGCGGGTGGTCTCCTGGAACGAGGCCGCCGAGATGAAGCTGCGGGTCTGCAGCGACGCCTTGGTGATGCCGAGCAGCACCGGCTGAGTGATCGCCGGCCGGCCGCCGCGGGCTTCCGCCTTGGCGTTCTCTTCTTCGACCTCGAGCTTGTCGAGGTGGTCGCCCTTGAGCAGGCCCGTGTCGCCCGGCTCGATGATCTCGACCTTCTGCAGCATCTGACGGACGATCGTCTCGATGTGCTTGTCGTTGATGGGCACGCCCTGCAGCCGGTAGACCTCCTGGATCTCGTTGACCAGGAAGTCGGCCAGCGCCTCGATCCCCTGGATCCGCAGGATGTCGTGCGGGTCCGGGTTGCCGTCGATGAGGTATTCGCCCTTGCGGATGATGTCCCCGTCGTGGACGGCGATGTGCTTGCCCTTCGGGATCAGGAACTCGACCGCCTCGCCCCCGTCCTCCGGGGTGATCTTGATCCGGCGCTTGTTCTTGTAGTCGCGCCCGAACTCGACCCGGCCGTCCATCTCGGCGATGACCGCGCAGTCCTTCGGCCGGCGGGCCTCGAACAGCTCGGCCACCCGCGGCAGACCGCCGGTGATGTCCCGCGTCTTGGCGCTTTCCGTCGGCATCCGGGCCAGCACTTCGCCCGGCTTCACCTCGTCACCATCGCCGACCGAGAGGATGGCCCCCACCGGCAGCAGGTAGCGGGCCTCGCCGCCGTTCGACAGGCGCTTGTAGGCGCCCGCCTCGTCGAGCACGGCCATCGCCGGACGCAGGTCCGAACCCTTGGTCGAGGCGCGCCAGTCGACCACCACGCGGTTGGAGATGCCGGTGGCTTCGTCGGCTTCCTCGCGGACCGAAACGTTCTCCACCAGGTCTTCGAACCGCACGCGGCCGCCGACCTCGGTAATGATCGGGGTGGTGTAGGGGTCCCAGTCGGCCAGGCGCTGGCCGCGTTTGACCTCGTCGCCGTCCTTCACCTTCAGGCGCGCGCCGTACGGCGGCTTGTAGGACTCGCGGTCCTTGCCGTCGACCTGGACGGTGAGCTGCAGGTTGCGGCTCATGACGATCAGTTCGCCGTCGGGCGCCTGCACGGTGTTGCCGCCGGTGATGCGGACCACGCCGTTGTTGGCGCTCTCGAAGAACGACTGCTCGGCCACCTGGGCGGTGCCGCCGATGTGGAAGGTCCGCATCGTCAGCTGGGTGCCCGGTTCGCCGATCGACTGGGCGGCGATGACGCCGACCGCCTCGCCGATGTTCACCGGCGTGCCGCGCGCCAGGTCGCGGCCGTAGCAGGCGCCGCAGACGCCGTTCTTGGTCTCGCAGGTCAACACCGAGCGGACCTTCACCGCCTGCACGCCGGCCGCCTCGATGATCTCGACCATGTTCTCGTCGAGATAGGCGTCGGCCGGAACGATGACTTCCTGGGTGCCCGGGTCCTTGATGTCCTCGGCCGCGAAGCGGCCCAGGATACGGCTGCCGAGCGAAACCAGCACGTCGCCGCCTTCGACCACCGCCTGCAGGGTGATGCCCCGCGTGGTGCCGCAGTCTTCCTCGGTGATGATGCAGTCCTGGGCCACGTCGACGAGCCGGCGGGTCAGGTAGCCCGAGTTGGCGGTCTTCAGCGCGGTGTCGGCCAGGCCCTTACGGGCGCCGTGGGTGGAGTTGAAGTACTCCTGGACGGTCAGGCCTTCCTTGAAGTTCGAGATGATCGGCGTCTCGATGATCTCGCCGGACGGCTTGGCCATCAGGCCGCGCATGCCGCCGAGCTGCTTCATCTGGGCCTGCGAGCCCCGGGCGCCCGAGTTGGCCATCATGTAGATGGAGTTGATTTCTTCCTGGCGCCCGTCGACGACCGGAGCGGTGGAGATCTCGGCCATCATCTCGTCGGCCACGCGGTCGGTGGCCTTGGCCCAGGCGTCGACCACCTTGTTGTACTTCTCGCCCTTGGTGATCAGGCCGTCCGCGTACTGCTGCTCGTATTCCTCGACCAGCTTGCGGGTCTCTTCGACGATCTCCTTCTTGCGGGCCGGGATGACGATGTCGTCCTTGCCGAAGGAGATGCCGGCCTTGGCCGCCTCGCGGAAGCCCAGGCCCATAACCTGGTCGGCGAAGATCACCGTCGCCTTCTGGCCGCAGTGCCGGTAGACGACGTCGATCAGGTTGCCGATCTCCTTCTTGGTGAGGTTCTTCTCCAGAAGGCGATGGCCGACCGCCGGGTGGCGCGGGAACAGCGCCGCGATCTTCATCCGGCCGGGGGTGGTCTCGATGACCTTGGTCACCAGGTTCCCCTCGGCGTCCATCTCGGTCCAGCGCGCCTTGATCTTCGAGTGCAGCGTCACGACGCCGGCGTCGAGCGCGGCCTCGATCTCGCCGAGGTCGGCGAACAGCTTGCCCTCGCCCGGCTCGTTGTCCTTGGCCAGCGACAGGTAGTAGAGGCCGAGCACGATGTCCTGCGAGGGCACGATGATCGGCTTGCCGTTGGCGGGCGAGAGGATGTTGTTGGTCGACATCATCAGCACCCGCGCCTCGAGCTGAGCCTCGAGGCTCAGCGGCACGTGGACGGCCATCTGGTCGCCGTCGAAGTCGGCGTTGAAGGCGGCGCAGACCAGCGGGTGCAGCTGGATCGCCTTGCCCTCGATCAGCTTGGGCTCGAACGCCTGGATGCCCAGACGGTGCAGCGTCGGCGCGCGGTTCAGCAGCACCGGGTGCTCGCGGATCACCTCGTCGAGGATGTCCCAGACCTGCGGCTGCTCACGCTCGACCATCCGCTTGGACTGCTTGACGGTGCCCGACAGGCCCTTGGCGTCCAGCCGCGCGTAGATGAACGGCTTGAACAGCTCGAGCGCCATCTTCTTGGGCAGGCCGCACTCGTGCAGCTTCAGCTCGGGGCCGACCACGATGACCGAACGGCCCGAGTAGTCGACGCGCTTGCCGAGCAGGTTCTGGCGGAACCGGCCCTGCTTGCCCTTCAGCATGTCGGCCAGCGACTTCAGCGGCCGCTTGTTGGCGCCGGTGATGACCCGGCCGCGGCGGCCGTTGTCGAACAGGGCGTCGACCGCCTCCTGCAGCATCCGCTTCTCGTTGCGGATGATGATGTCGGGGGCGCGCAGCTCGATCAGCCGCTTCAGGCGGTTGTTCCGGTTGATCACCCGCCGGTAGAGGTCGTTCAGGTCGGAGGTGGCGAAGCGGCCGCCGTCCAGCGGCACCAGCGGGCGCAGCTCGGGCGGGATCACCGGGATGACCGTCAGGATCATCCACTCCGGCTTGTTGCCGCTCTCGATGAAGTTCTCGATCAGCTTCAGGCGCTTGGACGCCTTCTTGAGCTTCATCTCGGAGGTGGTGGTGACCAGCTCTTCGCGCAGCTTCTCGGCTTCCTTGTGCAGGTCAAGGTTGCGCAGCAGGCCCTGCACCGCCTCGGCGCCGATCTCGGCGGTGAAGCTGTCGTCGCCGAACTCTTCCTGGAAGCGCAGGTAGTCGTCTTCCGAAAGCAGCTGGTGCAGCTTCAGCGGGGTCAGGCCCGGCTCGGTGACGATGTAGTGCTCGAAGTAGAGGACCCGCTCGATGTCCTTCAGCGGCATGTCGAGCATCAGCGCAATGCGGCTCGGCAGCGACTTCAGGAACCAGATGTGGGCGACCGGGCTGGCCAGCTCGATGTGGCCCATCCGCTCGCGGCGAACGCGGGCCAGGGTGACCTCGACGCCGCACTTCTCGCAGATGATG
>JAQVDF010000206.1 GCA_028698405.1 Phenylobacterium sp.
ACGCGTCCCGCTTCATCTCGACGACGACGCGCATGCCGTCGCGGTCGGATTCGTCGCGCAGGTCGGCGACGCCCTCGATGCGCTTCTCGCGCACCAGCTCGGCGATGCGCTCGACCAGGGCCGCCTTGTTAACCTGATAGGGGATGGCGGTGATGACGATCGCCTCACGGTCCTTGCGGACCTCCTCGATCGCCGCCTTGCCGCGCATGACGACCGAGCCGCGGCCGGTCATCAGCGCCTGGCGGGCACCGGTTCGGCCGATGATCTCGCCGCCGGTCGGGAAGTCTGGGCCGGGCACGATGTCCAGCAGCTCGTCGACCCCGACGTCCGGGTTGTCGATCAGCGCCAGGCAGGCATCGACCACTTCGCCCAGGTTGTGCGGTGGGATGTTGGTGGCCATGCCCACGGCGATGCCGCCGGCCCCGTTCACCAGGAGATTCGGGATGCGCGACGGCAGGACCGCCGGCTCCTTCTCGGAGCCGTCGTAGTTGTCCTTGAAGTCGACGGTGTCCTTGTCGAGGTCCGCCAGGATCGACATGGCGGCCTTGGTCAGCCGGCACTCGGTGTAGCGCATGGCCGCCGGCGGATCGTTGTCCACCGAGCCGAAGTTACCCTGGCCGTCGATCAGCAGCAGGCCCATAGAGAACGGCTGGGCCATCCGCACCAGGGTGTCGTAGATCGCGACGTCGCCGTGCGGGTGATACTTACCCATCACGTCGCCGACCACGCGCGCGGACTTCACGTAGCCGCGGTCGGGCGTGTGGCCGTTCTCGTTCATCGAGAACAGGATGCGCCGGTGCACGGGCTTGAGGCCGTCGCGCACGTCGGGCAGCGCCCGGCTGACGATCACGCTCATGGCGTAGTCGAGGTACGAACGCTTCAGCTCGTCCTCGATGGCGATAGGGGCGATGCCCCCGCGCCGGCCGTCCTCCGGGTGGGTCGGGTCGTTGTCGCTCAAGGGTGGGATTTAGCCGTCAGAATCGGACATTACAGATAGGGTCTCCGGGTATCATCCGAAAGCGCCAGAGGCTAGGTTTTGCGCCTAATCAGTCACAGGAATCCGTCATGCGCATCGCTTTCGCCGCCCTCGCCGCCGTCACGCTCGTCGCCGCCCCGGCCCTGGCCCAGGCGCCCCAGCACGTGGAGCTGAAGAACAACGCGGGCGAAGCCATCGGCCATGCGATGATCGTCGATGCGCCCAAAGGGGTGCTGATGCACGTGGAGGTGAAGGGGCTTACGCCGGGCTGGCACGGGCTGCATTTCCACGAGAAGGCCGACTGCTCGAAGAGCGACTTCACCAGCGCCGGCGGCCACGTGCATGACAATCCGACCATGGTGCACGGCCTGCTGAACCCCGACGCCAACGAAGCCGGCGACCTGCCGAACCTGTACGTCGCCCAGGACGGCACGGCCAACGCAGAGATCTTCTCGACCTTCGTCTCGCTGCGCGCCCCCGGCAAGCCGCAGCTCGCCGACGCGGACGGCTCGGCCCTGGTGGTCCACGCCTCGCCCGACGACCACAAGAGCCAGCCGATCGGCGGCGCCGGCGCGCGCGTAGCCTGCGGCGAGATCCGGTAGGCCGCTCGTGAACCCGGGACGCCTCGCCAGCCGCGGAACCGCCTTCGTCGACGCCGCGGGACGCGAGGCGCGGGGAGGACCGCTACCCGATGACGAGCTGGGCCTATCCTCCACCCAGTGGAACTATACCGCCTCCAACCGCAACGACCTGCGGATCGGCGACGGCTGGAACCAGGAGGACCTGTCGATCTTCTCGCGCGACCAGCAGGTCGCCGGATCGGACGGCGGCCGGGCCGAGCGCGGCTTCTCCCGCCCCTACGTCCGCGCCGCCCAGGGCCGGCTGACCGCCCAGCGGTTCGACTGGAGCCAGGTCCTGTTCACGGCGGAGGTGGAGGTCGACCCGACCGTCACCGAGCCGACCGAGCTGTTCGTGCCGTCCGCCTGGTACGGCGCGGGCGCCGAAGTGGTCTGCGACGATCCGACTGTGGAGACATCCCGCGAGGGAGATCTGATCCGCGTGCGCTCACGTCGCCCTGGTCGCCTGCGCCTCGCGCAGCGCTGAGCGGTTTCGCCATCCCGGCCGTAGCGACCGGGATGGCGGCTGCCCGCTACGGAAGGCGGTGCATCGCGCAGAGCTTGTTGCCGTCGGGGTCGCGCAGGTAGGCGAGGTACATGCGGCCGGTCGTGCCTTCGCGCACGCCGGGCGGGTCCTCGATGGAGACGCCGCCGGCCGCCACGCCCGCCGCGTGCCAGGCGTCCACCTGGGCTGTCGATTCGCAGGCGAAGCCGATGGTGCCGCCGTTGGCGTAGGTGGCGGGCTTGCCGTCGATCGGCAGGCTCACGCCGAGCACGCCGCCGTTGGCCGAGCTGTAGAAGATCCTGTGGCGGTCTACGAAGCCCGGGCCGACGCCGAGCGTGCCCAGGAGGGCGTCGTAGAAGGCCTTGGCCTTGTCCAGATCGTTGGTCCCGATCATCACGTGCGAGAACATCTGTGCGCCCCTCCCGGCGGTTGGTCTTGGATTGGGGGGCAGACGAGCGCGCGGCCCGGCCGGGGTCAAGGGTGACGCTGCGTCGGCTCTTGCGCGGACCGACAGCCCCCGTTCAGCTTGCCCGGGCTACACTTCGGTCCCATCTGAGCCCTGCCCCCCGGAAAGAGCCACACGATCCTGATGAAACGCCGCCTCGCCCTGCTTCTCGTCCCGCTGGTCCTCGCCGGGCCGGCCTCCGCCGCCGAGGGCATCCTTCCCGGCTATTGGGAGACCACCAACCGGCTGCTCTCGCCGATCCCGCAGAAAAAGGTGGAAATGCGCTGCATCACCGCCGCGGAAGTGGCCAAGTTCATGGAGGGGCCCTCGAACCGGCACTACAAGTGCACCTATCCCACCAGGTCGTTCGCGGACGGCAAGATCCTGCTGAAGGGCCAGTGCCGCTCGAAGAAGGGCCGAGTCGTCGACGTCTCCGGGGAGGGCAGCTACACGCCCACCACCATGCAGCTCACCGCCCGCGTGGCCACCGAGTTCGCCGGGCTGACCATTTCCGGACGGGCCAGCACCGAGGCGCGGCGGATCAGCGAAACCTGCCCGCCCGCCGCCGTGGCCCAGACGAACTGACGCTTAGTTGATGCAGCCGATGGGGAACGCGGCGCCGGGCGCGGTGTTCGTTCCTCGACCTGCAATGTTGACCGCCGCTGCAAAGACCGCGACAGCAGGCGACGCGGGGCGCGTCTCATCGGCGCCGCATTCGACCGGCATCACCCGCCTGCCGACCAGAGAAAGCCGACCAAGACCCCCCGTGACAGACCTGACCGCCACCGACTGGAGCCGGGCGCTCGCGCCTTACCGTACGCCGAGGCTCAGCCGCAGCCTGCTCGAAATCGTCATCACCATGGGCTCGCTGTTCGCACTTTGGGGCCTGGCGTGGTTCGCCTTCGAGGCGGGCGTCGTCTGGGCGGCCCTCCTTCTGACCCTGCCGGCGGCTTTTTTCCTGATGCGGGTGTTCCTCATCCAGCACGACTGCGGCCACGGCTCCTTCTTCCGCGACAAGGCCGTCAACGACTGGGTCGGAAGGGTGATGAGCGTCTTCACCCTCACCCCGTACGACTACTGGCGCCGCGCGCACGCCCTGCACCACGCCACCTCGGGCAACCTCGACCGGCGCGGCATCGGCGCAATCGACACCCTCACCGTCGAGGAATACCGGGCGCTCAGCCCGCTGCGGCGGCTGGGCTACCGGCTCTACCGCCACCCGGTGGTGATGTTCGGCCTGGGACCGGCGTTCAACTTCTTCATCATCCAACGCGTGCCGCTGGGCATGATGCGCGAGGGCTGGCGCCCGTGGGTCTCGACGCTCGGCAACGCCGTGGCGATTCTGGCCGGCGCTGCGCTGCTCGTCTGGCTGGTGGGTCTCGGGCCCCTGGTGGTGAACCTCGTCACCATGCTGCTGGCCGCCACGATCGGCGTGTGGCTGTTCTTCGTCCAGCACCAGTTCGAGGGCGTCTACTGGGCCCGCCAGGACAAGTGGAAGCGCGACCTCGGCGCGCTGGCGGGCTCGTCGCACTACGACCTGCCGCCGGTGCTGCGCTGGCTGACAGCCAACATCGGCATCCACCACGTCCACCACCTGTCGAGCCGCATCCCCTACTACCGGCTGCCGGAGGTCCTGCGCGACCGGCCGGAGCTGAAGGACGTCAGCCGCATCGGCCTTTGGGAGAGCTTCAAGTGCGCCCGCCTGGCGCTCTACGACGAGGCTCGCGGGGAGCTGATCTCGTTCCGCGAGCTGCGCCGCCGCAGCTGACGGAGCGCCGACCGGCTCGTACAGTGACGGTTCATGCGTGACGGTCTAGCCTGACTTCATCAACGAAGGAGGCTGGGATGCGGCTCTTCACGATGGCGGCGGTGGCCGCCCTGACATTCGCGACCGTGGCGCAGGCTCAGCCCTACGGCGGGCGCGGCGTTTCCGCGACGCTCTACGAATTCCCCAATTTCCAGGGGCGGCAGTACCGGGTCACCGGCGAGACCACCAACCTGCCCCGACAGTTCAACGACCAGGCCCGCAGCGCCCGTTTCGAGGGCCGCTGGCAGGTCTGCGAGAACGCCGACTTCGGCGGCCGCTGCGTGGAGTTGGCCGGCGATATGCCCGAGCCGAACAGCGTCGGGCTGGCCGAGCGCGTCAGCTCGCTTCGCCCGATGGGGCGCGACGGCGG
>JAQVDF010000207.1 GCA_028698405.1 Phenylobacterium sp.
CCTTGCCGCTCTTGGTGGGCACGCCTGCCGGAATTGCCATCGGTTTCAGACCGGCATGGGGGTCACCCTTGGGAGCATCAGACGGCATGGCAGCTTTACCGTCAGCAGCAGGCATACCACCCACCGGCCAGCTGCAGCAGGCGCCGGGGCCCGGCAACTCCCTGGGGCGAGTGAAGCTCGACTTCGACAACCCGTTCGGCGTCTACCTGCACGACACGCCCTCCAAGGCCGCCTTCGCCCGGCCGCAACGGACGTTGAGCCACGGCTGCATGCGCATGGAAAAGCCGCGCGAAATGGTTGCGCTGCTGCTGGCGCCGCAGGGCTGGTCGGCGGCCCAGGTAGACAAGGCCATCGAGGCCGGTTCGACCCAGCGGGTACGGCTGGCCCAGCCGACCCCGGTGTTCGTGACCTACCAGACCGCCTGGGTGGACGCCGACGGCCGCGTGAACTTCGTCCCCGACGTCTACGGCTGGGACGCGGCCCTGGCCGCCGCGCTGGACCGCCGCGCCGCGCTGGCCTCGCTGGAGCCGCAGCTCGAGATCGAATGCGCATTGGTGGCCGGGGAAGGTTGACCAGGGTCAAGGCTGGCGCTGGCGCATAGGCGCCTGCTGGACCTCCACCCCGAGGGCCGAGCCATGAGCCAGAAGCGCATCCTGATCGTCGGCGCCGGCGTCGGGGGGCTGTCGGCCGCCTGCTATGCGGCGATGAATGGCTACCGCACCACACTGCTGGAGATGCACAGCCGGCCCGGCGGGGTCTGCACCTCCTGGACGAGGGGCGACTACGTCTTCGACGGCTGCATTCACAACCTGGCGGGGACCAGCCCCGACAGCCGCCTCTACGGTCTCTGGCGCGAACTCGGCGTCGTGCCGCGGCTGGCGATGCGCGGCTACGACGAACTGGTTGCGGTCGAGCGTCCGGATGGGCCGCCGCTCGTGCTCCACACCGATCTCGATCGGCTCGAGGCGCACCTGAAGGCGCTGTCTCCGGTCGATGCGCCGGTCGTCGACGAGCTGATGGCGGGGGCCCGCTGGTTCCGCGGCTTCGACCTCCTGGGCCTGGCGATGGCCTCGCCGGCGGAGCGGATCGCGGCTCTGGCGCGGGGCGCGCCGATGTTCCGCAAGTGGGGGGCGCTGACCCTCGAACGCTTCGCCGAGCGGTTTTCCGACCCGTTCCTGAGGCGCGCCTTTCCCACCGTCGTCTACGACTGGCCAGGCCAGACGATGCTGATGGCGCTCTACTTCATGGGACGGGCGTCGGTCGGCGACCTCGGCTGGCCGGAGGGCGGAGCGCAGGCATTCTCGCAGGCCATCGCGGACCGGGTCGTGTCGCTGGGCGGAGAGATATGCTACGGGACGAGGGCGCAAACGGTGCTGGTCGAGCACGACCGGGCGGTCGGCGTGCGCCTGGCGGACGGCGTCGAGCTCTTCGCCGACGCCGTGATCTGCAACGGCTACGGCCCCGACGTGATCTTCGGCCTGCTCGGCGGCCGCTTCACCAGCCGGGCGGTCCGCGACTACTACGCCCATCCCGAAGACAGGGTGGAGATGGGCGTCCACGTCTGCCTCGGGGTTCGCCGCGACATCTCGGCCGAGCCGCACGCCATCGTCCTGCCGCTGGAAGGGCCGGTGGTGATCGACGGCGAGCCCCGCGAGCGCCTCTATGTGGAGTGCTTCGGCTTCGACCAGACGCTGGCGCCGGCCGGCGCGGCGCCGCTGAAGGTGGTGCTGCCCACGAGTTGGGAGCGCTGGGATCGGCTGTCCCGCCACCCGGTCGCCTACAAGGCCGCGCAGGCGGAGATCGCCGAGGCCGTGATCGGCCAGCTGGAGCGGCGCTTTCCTGGTCTGCGAGACCAAATCGAGGTCGTGGACGTGGCGACGCCCGTCACCACCCAGCGCTTCACCGGCAACGGCCGCGGTTTCCGGCCCGACCCCGCCGTCCTCGTCAAGGCGCTGTTCGCCGGCCGGCGGCTCAGCCAGACGCTGCCTGGACTCTCGGACTTCTACATGGTCGGCCAGTGGGCCGGACCGCCCAGCCTGCCGATGGTCGCGGCCATGGGGCGGGACGTGATCCGCCAGGTCTGCCGCCGCGACGGGCGTCCGTTCGCGGCCGACCCCGGCGAGGCTAGTGGCTGAACAGTACGAACTGGGCCGCGTCGGTCAGCAGCGTGCGGGTCACCCCGCCCAGCAGCCATTCGGCGAAGCGGCTGTGGCCGTAGCCACCGGCCACGATCAGGTCCGCGTCGATGCCGGCCGCCAGCAGCTGAATCTGCGCCCCCGCCTCGTCGTCGAAGCCGGCGATCACCTGCGGCTTGGCGGGTGCGCCGTGGCGGCGCAGCCAGGCGGCCACTTCGTCGACCTGGAACTGCCCGGCTTCCGTCTGGTCTTCGGGAACGACCGCCACCACGCGCACCTCTTCGGCGCGGGTCAGCAGGGGCAGGGCGTCCAGCGTCGCGCGACGGGCCTCGCGCGTGTCCTTCCAGGCCACCAGCACCCGCTGGCCCGACAGTTCGCCGCCGTTGGGCGGGACCACCAGCACCGGCCGGCCGGCCGTGACGATCAGCTCGCCGAGGTCGGCCGAGCGGTAGCCGCTGCGGTCGCGATTGGGGACGCCCCCGGCGATGATCAGGTCGGCCGCGCGCGCCGCCCGGGCGAGCGAGGGGGTCGGCAGGTCGACGACGCGCCGCCATTCGTGGTCCAGGCCCTCGGCGGAACGCTCGAAGGCCTGTTCCGCCAGCTCGAGGTCCTTTTCGATCTGCTCGCGCATCAGCGTGAGCCAGTCGGCGCTGGCGAAGCCGTAGGGATCGGCCATGGTCAGCGGTTCGAACATCTCCGCGCCCAGGCCGATCAGCCGCGCCCCGCATTTGCGGGCGAGAGCCGCGGCCGCCTGCAGGCGCGGCTCGGCCTGCGGTTGCGCATGCACCAGCAAGGTCTTGTAGGTCATCTCGCAGCTCCCCGATCGCGAGCGAAGGCCGGCAGCATCAGCACCCCGCCTAACCTCGCACGCCTTGACTTGGATCATCCTGGCGCCTGGCGGCCCGCTCGAACAGCAAAGCTTGCGCGGATCGGAGTTGGGCGGCAGCGTCAGTGCGACATGAGCACCGGGATGCCGGCGTCCTGCAGGACGGACCGGGTGGCCCCGCCCAGCACCATTTCCCTGGCCTTGGAACGACCATAGGCGCCCATCACCAGCAGGCCGATCTTTCGCTCGGCCAGATAGGCGCTCAGCACCTGGCCGATCGGCTCGCCGCCCGCATCGACCTCGTCGACCTCGGCCGCGACGCCGTGGCGCGCGAGATGGCGGATCACCTGGGCGGCGGTCCCGGCCTTCACGCTCGCCTTCTCGCCGGTGATCACCAGGATGCGGACCCGGCCCGCGGCGGCCAGCAGAGGGGTGGCGTCGGCCAGCGCCCGGGCCGCCTCGCGCCCGCCGTCCCAGGCGACCGCAACCGTCTCCAGCCGACCTTCGTCGCGCAGGGGATTGGCGTCGGGGACCAGCAGCACCGGCCGGCCGGAATGGAACAGCATCGCCTCGGCGACCGAGCGGTCGTTGGCGGTGGTCTTGCCGTAGGGGACCATGGCCAGGTCGAAGGTGCGGGCGTCCTCGGCCAGCCGGTCGGCCTCGAAGAACAGCTCCACGGGCTCGATACGCCGCTCGACCGCGACGCCGAGCGGCTGGGCCGCGGCCTCGAAGGCGTCGGCCAGGCTGCGGGCGTTCTCGGCGCTGCGCGCTTCCTCGGTGCGGACCAGTTCCTTGAAGTTCAACAGCATGTCGGCCAGCCGGTTGCGCGGGGCCGCCACGCGCACGACGGGCGCCACGGAGGTGACCTGACCCCCGAGTCGGGAGGCGAGCCGGGCCGCGTTGTGTAGCGCCTGATCGGGCACGCGGTCCGGATAGCTGACCAGCGTCAGCATCAGGTCGCGGTATCCGGCCTGGTCGCGCGTGGCGGCGCTGTCCGACGGGGTGGGGCTGGTCAAGGCGCGGTTCTCCTCAGGCTCAGGCGTAGGCGTGCAGCTCGACGTCCCGCGGCAGTCCGAATGCGCGCACGGCCGCCGGCAGACGAAGGGCCATCCGGGCGGCCTCCCGCATCGAAGCGAACGCGGTGGCCTTGGCCGGATCGGCCACCCACTGTAAGGCGCCATCGGCGTTCACGGACAAGTATTTGGCGGGCTCCGCAGGGCCGGCGGGGCGGGTCACGAGAGCAGGATGATCGGTCACGTCGCTTCTCCTTGGACGCCGGCACGCTAGGCCTTCCCGCCGGAGCGGCGCCATTCGTGGCCGTTCCCTAAGTAGCCGTACGGAGGGGCCGAATTGCGCTGTGCGATGGACAGCGGCGCCGATCTGCGCTTGCACTGCGACGATGACATTCCGGCGAGCCCCGAGGCGACATGGTCAGGCCTGAGCCCATTGCCGTCCCGCAGGACCCCGCGGCCGAGACGGAGCTGAAGTTCCTGCTCACGCCCGAGGCGCTGGAGACGCTGTCGTCGCATCCGGCGCTGCGCGGGCCCGGCCAGTCCGAGCGGCTGCGTTCGGTCTACTTCGACACTCCCGACCACCAGCTCCGCGACCACGGCCTCAGCGTCAGGGTGCGCGAGACGCCGCGCGGCTTCATCCAGACGGTCAAGCGCCGATCGGGCGCCGGCCGTGTGGACCGCGACGAGTGGGAGGTGGCGACCACCGGGCCCACGCCGACCGCCGCCGCGCTCAGGCGCA
>JAQVDF010000208.1 GCA_028698405.1 Phenylobacterium sp.
GGCGGCCGCTTCAAGCCCGCCGAGGGCCCGGCGACCGTCTGCGGCGTGTTCGTGGAGACCGACGACGCCACCGGCCTGGCCC
This sequence comes from Phenylobacterium sp., assembly GCA_028698405.1. Lineage (GTDB taxonomy): Bacteria > Pseudomonadota > Alphaproteobacteria > Caulobacterales > Caulobacteraceae > Phenylobacterium. The sequence continues at coordinate 83 of JAQVDF010000208.1, forward strand.
GGCGCATAGAGCCGATCCGGGTCGGCGGGCGGCTGTCGCAGTACGTGCCGTCGCTGGAAGGCGTCGCGACGCAGGGCTGAGGGCGCCCGGCGATTGCCTGCCGCGGCGCGGTCCCCCATCTATAGCGAAGCCTGAAAGGGAGTAGACGCCTTGGCCCGGTTCATCCTCCGCGCCCTGATCGCCGCCCTCGGCCTGTGGCTGTCCGACGCCCTGCTGGGCGGGATCTGGTTTTCCGACTGGGTCAGCCTGCTGGTGGCCGCGGTGCTGCTGGGACTGGTCAACGCGGTCGTGAGGCCGATCGTCTTCTGGCTGACCCTGCCGCTGACCATCATCACGCTGGGCCTGTTCCTGTTGGTGGTGAACGCCGCGATGATCGGCCTCGTGGCCCTCGTCCTGCCCGGCTTCACCGTCGCCGGCCTCGGCTCGGGCGTCGCCGCCGCCGTCATCACCGGCCTGGTGAGCTGGCTGGGCTCTGCGCTCATCAAGGACGAGCGCTAGCGGCGCGCGCTGCCTCCCGCCGCTTCGCGGGGGAGGAACTCGCGCTCACTTGGCTGCGCCGATCTCGAACAGGCGCTGTACCTCCGCTTCGCTGAGGCCGGCTTCGGTCAGCACCTCGCGGGTGTGCTGGCCGAGCGCGGGCGCAGGACCGGCGGGGCCGGTGGGCAGGCCGGGGAAGCGGACCGGCGCGGCGGGGGCGCGATGGACGCCCCCGAAACGGTCGGGGACGTCGACGAAGCAGCCGGCGGCGTGAGCCTGCGGGTCGTGAGTCAGCTCCTCCAGGGTGGCCATGGGCGCCCAGATGACGTCGGCCCGGCGCATGATCTCGCGCACCTCGGCCAGGTCGTACCTGGCGAACTCCTCGTCCAGCACGGCGCGCAGCTCGCGCACGGCGTCCATGTCGCGCACCGGCGGGGCGTAGCGCGGCTCGGCCGCCAGGTCCGCGCGCCCGAACTCGGTGAGCAGCGCCGGCTGGTCGCGCGGGCTGCGCGAGGAGACGCAGAACCAGCGCTGGTCACGCGTGCGGAAGTAGCCGGAGAGCACGCCCGGCCGGTCGTTGCGCGGCACGGCGGTGGTCGCCTGGCCGTAACGCAGAAAGGTCGAGAGGTCCCAGCCGATGGCGTAGGCGCCGACCCGGATCAGCGCCGTCTCCACCTGCCGGCCGCGGCCGGTGCGGCCGCGCTCGTGCAGCGCCGCGAGCACGCCGGAAAGCGTCGCCAGGGCCGTGACGTGGTCGCCGAAGCCCGGGCGGCAGGTGAACGGTTCCTGGTCCGGCGGGATGGTGCAGGCGGCCACGCTGCTGCGGGTCCAGAAACCGGTCAGGTCGAAGGCCGGCACGTCCACCTCCTCGCCCTCCAGCCCGTAGCCGGTGACGTTGGCGTAGATCAGCTGCGGCAGCTCGTCCTTCAGCGCCTCGTAGTCGAGCCGCGCCCGCTTCAGCGCTCCGGGCCTAAGGTTGGTGACGAAGACGTCGGCGCCCTTCAGCAGCGCGATCAGCGCCGCCCGCCCCTCGGGACGGCCGGTGTCCAGCACGACGCCGCGCTTGCCGCGGTTCTCGTTGGAGAAGATCGGGTTGTAGGGACTTTCCTCGTCGTCGGGGAAGAAGCCGCGGGTGGCGTCGCCGGCGGCGCTCTCGACCTTCACCACCCTGGCCCCCCAGTCGGCCATGATGGCGGCGCAGCCGGGCGCGGCGACCCAGGTGGAAAATTCCACCACCTTCAGCCCGTCGAGCAGCATGGGCGTTTCCTCTGCGTCTTTTTTTCTCGTTGGCCGCATCGTGACCCGAGTTATGCGCAAAGGAAAAGGGCGGAGCCTTGCGGCTCCGCCCTCCCAGTCACGTGTGCGAATGGCTTCGGCTTAGAAGTCCATGTCGCCCATGCCGCCCGGCATGGCCGGGGCCGGCGCGTTCTTCTTCGGAGACTCGACGATCGCGGCTTCCGTGGTGATCAGCAGGCCGGCCACCGAGGCGGCGTCCTGCAGAGCGGTGCGGACCACCTTGGCCGGGTCGATGACGCCGGCCTGGACCATGTCCACATACTCTTCCGACTGGGCGTTGAAGCCGAAGGTGGGCGAGGCGTTCTCGAGCACCTTGCCGACCACGATCGAGCCTTCGACCCCGGCGTTTTCCGAGATCTGACGGATCGGGGCCTGCAGAGCGCGGCGAACGATGGCGACGCCCGCTTCCTGGTCGTCGTTGTCGCCCTTCACGCTGTCGAGGACCTTGGAGGCCTTCAGCAGGCAAACGCCGCCGCCCGGCACGATGCCTTCTTCCACCGCAGCGCGGGTGGCGTTCAGGGCGTCGTCGACGCGGTCCTTCTTTTCCTTCACCTCGACTTCGGTCGAGCCGCCGACGCGGATCACCGCAACGCCGCCGGCCAGCTTGGCCAGGCGCTCTTGCAGCTTTTCCTTGTCGTAGTCCGAGGTGGTGTCCTCGATCTGACGCTTGATCTGGGTGATGCGGCCTTCGATGCCTTCCTTGTCACCGGCGCCGTCGACGATGGTGGTGTCGTCCTTGGTGATCGAGACCTTCTTGGCGCGGCCGAGCATGTCGAGGGTGACGCTCTCGAGCTTGATGCCGAGGTCTTCGCTGATCAGCTGGCCGCCGGTCAGGATGGCGATGTCTTCCAGCATGGCCTTGCGGCGGTCGCCGAAGCCCGGAGCCTTGACGGCCGCGACGCGCAGGCCGCCGCGAAGCTTGTTGACCACCAGGGTGGCCAGGGCTTCGCCTTCGACGTCCTCGGCGATGATCAGCAGCGGACGGCCCGACTGGACGACCGCTTCGAGCACCGGCAGCAGCGGCTGCAGCGAGGAGAGCTTCTTTTCAAAGAGCAGGATCAGCGGCTCTTCGAGTTCGGCCTCCATCTTCTCGGCGTTGGTGATGAAGTACGGCGACAGGTAGCCGCGGTCGAACTGCATGCCTTCGACCACTTCCAGCTCGGTCTCCAGGCTCTTGGCCTCTTCGACCGTGATGACGCCTTCGTTGCCGACCTTGTCCATGGCGTGGGCGATCATGTCGCCCACTTCGCGGTCGCCGTTGGCCGAGATGGTGCCGACCTGGGCGATCTCGGCGTTGGTGGTGACCTTCTTCGACGAGCTCTTGATTTCCTCGACGACCCGGGCGACCGCCTTGTCGATGCCGCGCTTCAGGTCCATCGGGTTCATGCCCGCGGCGACCGACTTCAGGCCTTCGGTGACGATGGCCTGGGCCAGCACGGTGGCGGTGGTGGTGCCGTCGCCGGCCTTGTCGTTGGTCTTCGAGGCGACCTCACGGATCAGCTGGGCGCCGAGGTTCTCGAACCTGTCGGCCAGTTCGATTTCCTTGGCGACCGACACGCCGTCCTTGGTCGAGCGCGGCGCGCCGAAGGACTTTTCGATGACGACGTTGCGGCCCTTGGGGCCGAGGGTCACCTTCACCGCGTTGGCGAGGGTGTTGACGCCGCGCAGCATGCGGTCGCGCGCTTCAGCGGCGAAAAAGACGTCTTTAGCAGCCATGTTCGCTGTCTCTCTCTAATCTCGATGTCAGGGGTGGCGACTTAGGCGGCCTTCGCCGCGGCGTCGGATTCCAGGACGCCCAGGATGTCGCTTTCCTTCATGATCAGGAGGTCTTCGCCGTTCAGCTTGACCTCGGTGCCGGACCACTTGCCGAACAGGATGCGGTCACCGACCTTGACGTCGAGCGGCTGGATCTTGCCGGTTTCGTCGCGCGCGCCCGGGCCGACGGCGATCACTTCGCCTTCCTGCGGCTTTTCCTTCGCCGTGTCGGGGATGATGATCCCGCCGCGGGTCTTCTCTTCTTCCTCGACGCGCCGGACGAGGACGCGATCTCCCAGAGGACGAAACGCCATTGTGCTCTTTCTCCGTTCGAGACGGTTTTCCAAATGCTGAGCGTCGACCCGCACGGCGGCCGTTAGCAGCCGCCATACCCGAGTGCTAACGCTGCGGCGGGAGGTAGGGAAGCGGTCTGTGGGAGTCAAGGGCGGGGCCCGGCTACGCTTTCGCCGGGGTGGACGCACTGGTCGAAGATTGCTGTTCTTCGAGGCGGCGGCGGGACGCGCCTCTCTATGGGAAGAACGCGGGGATTGCACGCATGCTCGATCACATCGGCCTTTCCGTCCGCGACGTGGGCGCTGCGCGGGCCTTCTACGACCGGGCGCTGGGGCCCATCGGCATCAGGCTGCTTCATACCGTAGGCGCGGAGCTGACCGGCGGCGCGGAGGTGCTGGGCTACGGCGACACGCGGCCGTTCTTCTGGATCAGCCAGGCGTCCGAACCGACCGGCTACCTGCACGTGGCCTTCACGGTCGGGGACCGCGGTCTGGTCGACGCCTTCCACACCGCGGCCCTGGCGGCGGGCGGACGCGACAACGGGGGTCCGGGCCTGCGGCCCCACTACCATCCCCACTACTATGGCGCCTTCGTGCTCGACCCCGACGGCCACAACATCGAGGCGGTCTGCCACGCGCCGGCTTGACCGGACGGCGCGGCGGGGGAAGGGAAGCTGGGCCGTAACCGGGGGAGGGGCGATGAGGGCTCTTGCGATCGTTGGAGCCGCCGTGGCGCTGCTGGCCGTCGAGGCGCGGGCCGAGCCGTCGGCCCACACTCAGGCCCTGCAGGCCAAGGCC
>JAQVDF010000209.1 GCA_028698405.1 Phenylobacterium sp.
CTCACTCGGCCGGCTGAGTCTCGCGCAGTCCGCGCAGGTCGTGCCCGGCCGGCGCCTGGAACACCTGCAGGCCGAACTGCGGCATGATCGCCAGCAGGTGGTCGAAGATGTCGGCCTGGATCTGCTCGTACTCGGCCCAGGCGGTGGTGTTGGTGAAGCAGTAGATCTCGAGCGGAAGGCCCTCGGCGGTCGGCGCGAGCTGCCGCACCAGCATGGTCATGTTCTGGTGGATGCGCGGATGGGCGCGCAGGTAGGCGTGCACATAGGCCCGGAAGGTGCCGATGTTGGTGACCCGGCGGGCGTTCACCGGGTCCTTGCCGGCGGCGATCAGCTCGGTGTTCCAGGCCTCCAGCTCCTGTCGCTTGCGCTCGAGGTAGTCGTCGATCAGGGCGAAGCGGCGCAGCCGCTCGCGCTCCTCGTCGGTGAGGAAGCGGACGCTGTTCTGGTCGATCATCAACGCCCGTTTGATCCGCCGGCCGCCGGACTCGAACATCCCCCGCCAGTTTTTGAACGACTCGCTGATCAGCCGGTGGGTGGGGATGGTGGTGATGGTCTTGTCCCAGTTCTGCACCTTCACCGTGTGCAGGGCGATGTCGATCACGTCGCCGTCGGCGTTGAGCTGGGGCATCTCGATCCAGTCGCCGACCCGGAGCATGTCGTTGGACGAGAGCTGAACCGAGGCCACCAGCGACAGGATGGTGTCCTTGAACACCAGCATCAGCACCGCCGCCATGGCCCCCAGGCCCGAGAGCAACAGCAGCGGCGAGCGCTCCATCAGGGCCGCGGCGATCAGGATCAGGCTGCCGCCGTAGAGCAGAATCTTGACGACCTGCAGGTAGCCCTTGATCGGCCGCGAGCGGGCTTCCGGCCGGCGCTGGTAGAGGTCGTTGACGAGGTCCAGCGCGGCGCTCAGCGCCAGCACCAGGAACAGCACGATGAAGGCGGTGCAGACGTTGCGCGTCACCATCTCCACCTCGGCGGGGAGGTGGGGGACCAGACTCACGCCGCGCGAGATCACGATGGCCGGCGCGGCGTTGGCCAGTCGCCGCACGATCGGCAGGGCGTCCTTGGCCTCGATGGCGAGCGACATCCCGTCGAACAGCCGCGCGAACAGCCGCAGGATCACCTGCTTGACGACCAGGTTCACCGCCGTCGCGGCGAGGGCGAGCAGGACGAGGCCCAGCAGAGTCTGGATCCAGGGCGTTTCGGGCGCGAGCGAGGCGAGGGCGTCTGTAGGCATGGGTCTCCGCCAGGTCCCGCCGCAGGGGCGCAGACGTGGTTCGGCGGCCGCACTGCGGCGCTGAGGCTTGGATGTCGGAACCGCGGCCTTATGGCCGATGGCGGCCGCCGGGACAACGCCCGACGTCAGGCCGATGGTTCGTCGTCCTGTCCCGCCGCACGTCTGAGCGAGCCCACGTCGAGAATCGGGGATGCGTCGATTCCCTCGGCGTCGAGCAGCGTCGCGACCCGCTCGAGCGCGGCGACCATCGCCGCTTGCTCCCAGCTCTCGAGTTGCTCGAAGCGCGCCGCGAAGCGGTTCTGCAGGACGTCCGGCGTCGTGGCGAGGGTGCGCCGGCCCGCGTCGGTCAGGGCGACGACCACCCGGCGGCGATCCTGTGGGCTGCGCCTGCGTTGGACGAGCCCCTTCTCCTCCAGCCGGTCGAGCAGCGTGGTGACGGTCGCCTGGCTGAGCCGGGCGGCTTCGGCCAGCGCTCCGGCGGTGAGCTCGCCGTCCCGTCCGATGAGCTGCAGCACCACCATCTGCGAGGGGGTGAGCCCGGCGACCTTCGAGAGATCGCGTGCCGCGAACTCGGCGGCGCGGACAATCCGCCGAATGGCGATGAGGGCGCTGGTGACCCGTTGCTCCATGGCCCGTTCCCGGCGGCGAATATCCGACTTCTTCCGCAGGAATCGAGGCGGCGCAAGCGTCACTTCAAATTAGTTTGAACACCAAAATGAATCTCCCCACGACGCGCGTGATTCCGAGAGGAAACCTGTCTGAATCGTGTCAACCCCTCATTGAAATTAGACGCCTTTCTGACCAACGTCGGTTGATATATTTCGACGGACGAACGAATTATCCGCCCCAATGGATACCGCCGAGCTCAAACGAGCGTCCGGGGTCCTGGGGCAGGACACGACATCTGACCAGATCACCCTGGCCGCGCCACGGCCCCAGGACGGCCCCCTGGTCCACGACCTGATCGCCGCCTGTCCGCCGCTCGACCGCAACTCCGCCTACTGCAACGCGCTGCAGTGCACCCACTTCGCGGACACCTGCGTGCTGGCGTGGGGGGGCGGAGAGCCGGTCGGCTGGGTGTCCGCCTACCGCAAGCCGGGGGCGCCCCAGACCCTGTTCGTCTGGCAGGTGGCCGTGGCCGAATACGGCCGCGGGCGGGGCCTCGCCCTGCGCATGCTGCAGTCCCTGTTGGCGCGCGAGTCCTGCGGCGGCGTCGAGCGGCTGGAGACCACCATCACCGGCAGCAACACCGCTTCGTGGGCGCTGTTCCGACGCCTGGCCGAACGATTGCGGGCGCCCCTGAAGCATCGCCCCTGGCTGCTGGACGGCGCGGAGCTGCCGTCCGGAACCCCGACCGAACACCTGCTGACCATCGGGCCGTTCGCGCCCCCATCGCAGCAAGCCTGACCAACCGACAACAACAACGAGGTCCCATGTTCGACGCCGAAGCCAAAGCCGGCGCGCCGCGCCGGTTCGCCACCTTCGAACGGCTGGAATCCCGCGTCCGGTCCTACTCGCGAAGCTTTCCTGCGGTCTTCGACCGCGCCGCCGGCGCCTGGCTCTACGACTCCGAGGGGCGGGCCTATCTCGACTTCCTGAGCGGCTGTTCGACCCTGAACTACGGCCACAACCATCCGGCCCTGAAGCAGCGGCTGATGGACTACGTGATGCGGGACGGGGTCGCCCACAGCCTCGACATGCACACCCGCGCCAAGGCCGAATTCCTTGAGGCGTTCGAGAGCGCGATCCTGCGCCCGCGGGGCCTGAACTACCGGGCCCAGTTCACCGGGCCGACCGGCGCCAACGCCGTGGAGGCGGCGCTCAAGCTGGCCCGCAAGGTGACCGGCCGGCAGAACGTGATCGCCTTCACCAACGGCTTCCATGGCGTGACCCTGGGCGCGCTGGCGGCGACCGGCAATGGCCACCACCGCGGCGCGGCCGGCCTGCCGGCCCAGGGCGTGACCCGCGCCGCCTTCGACGGCTACTACGGGCCGGACGTCGACACCGCCGCGCAGCTCGACCTGCTGCTCTCCGATCCGTCGGGCGGGATCGACCCGCCAGCCGCCATCGTCCTCGAGACGGTGCAGGGGGAGGGCGGCCTGAACGTGGCTTCGGCCGCATGGCTGCAGGCGATCGAACAGGTCGCCCGCAAGCACGGCGCGCTGCTGATCGTCGACGACATTCAGGCCGGCTGCGGCCGGGCCGGCGGCTTCTTCAGCTTCGAGGGCATGGGCGTCTCGCCGGACATCGTCACCCTGGCCAAGTCCCTGTCGGGGCTGGGGCTGCCGATGGCGCTGACCCTGATCAAGCCCGAGCTCGACGCCTGGGCGCCCGGCGAGCACAACGGAACCTTCCGCGGCAACTGCCACGCCTTCGTCACCGCCAAGGCGGCCATCGACACCTTCTGGCGCGACGAGAGCTTCGCCGAGGGAGTCGCCCGCAAGGGCGAGGCGCTGCGCGTTGCGCTGGAGGCCATCGCCGAGCGCAATCCGGACGTCGTCGCCGGCGTCAAGGGGCGGGGGATGATGCGTGGGCTGGACGTCGGCTCGGGCGAGATCGCCGCCGGCATCGTCCGCGCCGCCTTCGAACGGGGCCTGGTCATCGAGACCAGCGGCGCCCACGACCACATCGTCAAAGTGCTCGCCCCCCTGACCATCGCCGACGCCGACCTGGAGCGCGGCCTGCAGATCCTGGCCGCCGCCGTGGCCCGGGTCGGCCGCGCGGACCTGGATTCGGCCGCCTGAGGAGACCATCCGCCATGATCATCCGCGACCTCGCCGAAGCCGTCGGCACCCGCCGCCGGGTCGTTTCTCAGGGCTGGGAAAGCACCCGGCTCCTGCTGAAGGACGACGCCATGGGCTTCTCCTTCCACATCACCACCATCTACGCCGGCGCCGAGTTGCCGATGCACTACAAGAACCATCTCGAGGCGGTCTATTGCATCTCCGGCGAGGGCTCGATCGAGGACCTGGCGACCGGTCGGGTCCACGAGATCCGCCCCGGCGTGCTCTACGCCCTCGACCAGCACGACCGCCACATCCTACGCGGCCGCACCGAGATGGTGATGGCCTGCGTGTTCAACCCGCCGGTGACCGGGCGCGAGGTCCACGACGAGACCGGCGCCTACCCGTTGGAAGCCGAGCCGGTCTGAACAGGAGCCATCGATGACCGAAGACATCTACCCGTCCCGGGTGGCGGGGGAGCCCGTCTGGCTGCCTCGCCGTGACCTGGTCGTCCACACGCCTTGGACCTTCGAGGCGCCGCTGAGCCAGACCCAGTGCGATCGCTACGAACAGGACGGCTTCCTGGTGCTGGAGGGGCTGTTCGAACCGGAGGAGGTCGCGCTGATGCAGCGCGAGCTCGAGGCGATGCGCGCGATGCCCGCCTCGCTGGACGAGGCCACCCTGATCGCCGAGCCGAACTCCGGCGCGCTGCGGTCGATCTTCGCGAT
>JAQVDF010000210.1 GCA_028698405.1 Phenylobacterium sp.
GCCGCACGGCGGGCTCGTGAACGGCGGCGGCCTCCAGGCGCGCCTCGACCGCGGTGCGGATCTTCTGGCGGATCTTCAGGCCTGCCGGATCGACCGCTTCGAGCCTCGCCAGCGCCTCGGCGTCGAGCCGGCGCGAGAGCAGGGCGGCGAGGTCGGCCGGCCCGCGCGGCAGCAGCAGTTCGGTTTCCGGACGGCTCAGGCCCGCGGCCCGGCCGGCGGCGTAGGTCATCGGCCAGGTCCAGCCCATCGCGGGGGCGAGTTTCAGGGCTTCGTCCAGGACCTGCGCTTCGGTGCGCACGGCCCAATCGTCGCTGTCGGTCATGGCCCGATCCTAACCGCGCCGGACGCGCCTGTCCCCGTGGACAGCGCTGCCGCCTTCTGCTATTTCGCGCGGCTCGGAACCGGCGGCCCCAAGGCTGGCCGGCATGAATTCTTTGTTCGCTCGCGCCGATCGGAGGGCGGGCGGGAGCGAATTGGCAGGAGAGAGAACCCTGGTTCAGATTTTCGTCCGCGACAACAACGTCGATCAGGCCCTCAAGGCGCTGAAGAAGAAGATGCAGCGCGAGGGCTCGTTCCGCGAGATGAAGCGGCACGTGCACTACGAGAAGCCGTCCGAGAAGCGCGCCCGCCAAAAGGCCGAGGCCGTGCGCCGCGCCCGCAAGCTGGCCCGCAAGCGCGCCCAGCGCGAAGGCCTGATCGCGGCGCCGAAGAAGCGCTGAGTTCGAGACGTCTCGCTCTTTAGAGACCTGCCGAAGGCCGCGCCCCTGGCGCGGCCTTTTGCTTATCTCAAGGCCAAGCTGCGATTCTCACGGCCACGTCGCGATGTTCGGTCGCGCACCGCGTGCGTTCGCTGGCGTAACCCCGATCCCCTCCCTATTTGTGCATCGAACGCACTCTAGAAGCGGTCTGTCTGCATGAACCTGCGCAACCTCGCCATCTGGGCCGTCATCGTGGTGGTCCTGATCGGCCTCTACAGCATGATGACGGGCGGCAGCCACGCGGCCGGCGCCAGCGAGATCAGCTACTCGCAGATGCTCGCCCGCGTCGATTCCGGCGAGGTCAAACGCGCGGTGATCCGCGGCCCGACCATCGAAGCCCAGACCGCCGACGGCAAGGTGCTGACCGCCATGACCGGCAACGACCAGGAAGAGCTGGTGCGCCGCCTGGAGTCACAGGGCGCCGACGTCCAGTTCAAGCCGGCGGGCGGCGGGGGCCTCCTGGCCTTCTTCCTGAACTCTCTGCCCATCCTGCTGCTGATCGGCGTGTGGATCTTCTTCATGCGCCAGATGCAGGGCGGTGCGCGGGGGGCCATGGGCTTCGGCAAGTCCAAGGCCCGGCTGCTCACCGAGAACAAGAACCGCGTCACCTTCGACGACGTGGCCGGCGTGGACGAGGCCAAGGAAGAGCTGACCGAGATCGTCGACTTCCTGAAGGACCCGCAGAAGTTCCAGCGCCTGGGCGGCAAGATCCCCAAGGGGGCGCTGCTCGTCGGCCCTCCGGGCACGGGTAAGACCCTGCTGGCCCGCGCCGTCGCCGGCGAGGCGGGCGTGCCCTTCTTCACCATCTCGGGCTCGGACTTCGTCGAGATGTTCGTGGGCGTCGGCGCCAGCCGCGTGCGCGACATGTTCGAACAGGCCAAGAAGAACGCGCCCTGCATCATCTTCATCGACGAGATCGACGCCGTCGGCCGTCACCGCGGCGCGGGCCTGGGCGGCGGCAACGACGAGCGCGAGCAGACGCTGAACCAGCTGCTGGTCGAGATGGACGGCTTCGAGGCCAACGAAGGGATCATCCTGATCGCGGCCACCAACCGTCCGGACGTGCTCGACCCGGCCCTGCTGCGTCCCGGACGCTTCGACCGCCAGGTGGTGGTGCCCAATCCCGACGTGAACGGGCGCGAGCGGATCTTGCGCGTGCACATGAAGAACGTGCCGCTGGCCGCCGACGTCAACGTCAAGACCATCGCCCGCGGCACGCCCGGCTTCTCCGGCGCCGACCTGTCGAACCTGGTCAACGAGGCCGCCCTGATGGCCGCGCGGAAGAACCGCCGCATGGTCACCATGCGCGACTTCGAGGAGGCCAAGGACAAGGTCATGATGGGCGCCGAGCGCAAGTCCATGGCCATGAGCGAGGAAGAGAAGCGCAACACCGCCTACCACGAAGGCGGCCACGCCCTCATCGCGCTGACCGTCCCCGAGGCCGACCCGGTGCACAAGGCGACCATCATCCCGCGCGGCCGCGCGCTGGGCATGGTGATGCAGCTGCCCGAGGGCGACCGCTACTCGATGAACTACACCCAGATGCTGTCGCGCCTGGCGATCATGATGGGCGGCCGTGTCGCCGAAGAGCTGATCAACGGCAAGGACAAGGTGACCTCGGGCGCCTCCAGCGACATCCAGGCCGCCACCAGCCTGGCCCGCAACATGGTCACCCGCTGGGGTTATTCGGACGCTCTGGGCCTGGTGGCCTACGGCGACAACCAGGAAGAAGTCTTCCTGGGCCACTCGGTCTCGCGCACCCAGAACGTCTCCGAGGCCACCGCCCAGAAGATCGACGAGGAGGTCCGCCGCCTGGTCACCGAGGGCTATGCGGAGGCCAAGCGCATCCTCACCGAGCGGATCGACGACCTGCACACCCTGGCCCAGGCGCTGCTCGAGTACGAGACCCTGTCGGGCGAAGAGATCCAGAACCTGCTGCAGCATGGCGTGAGGCCCAAGCGCGAGGACCTGGAACCCAAGCGCCCGGCCGGCCCGGCCGTCGCCGTCCCGATCTCGCCCCGCCCGGGGCCCGAGGCCGAGCCGGCCTGACGAGGGCTCGCCCAGCACCGAACAGAGGCGGCCGCAGGGATGCGGCCGCCTTTTTCGTTGGGGCCCTTGCCCCTCATCCCGGTTGAGGGGCGGCGCCTGCACTTGGCTCGGACGTCGCCGACGCTATGGTCCGCGGCATGCAGCCGACCCGCCCGCCGCTCGTCATGGGCATCGTCAACGTCACGCCGGACAGCTTCTCGGACGGCGGCCGGTTCCTCGGGCGGGAGGCGGCGCTGGCGCATGGGCGACGGCTCGTCGCCGAAGGCGCCGACATCCTCGACGTCGGCGGGGAGTCCACCCGGCCCGGCTCCGAGCCGGTGTCCGAGGCCGAGGAACTGGCCCGGGTCGTCCCTGTGATCGAGGCCCTGGCGGCGGAGACCGACCGGCCGATCTCCATCGACACCGCCAAGCCGGCGGTCGCCCGCGCCGCGGTCGCCGCGGGAGCCCGGATCTGGAACGACGTCACCGCCCTGCGCGGCGCGCCCGACAGCCTGGAGGTCGCCGCCGAGCTCGGCTGCGAGGTGGTGCTGATGCACATGCAGGGCGAGCCGCGCACCATGCAGGCCGAGCCGCGCTACGACGACGTGGTGCGCGAAGTGGCCGACTTCCTGGCCGCCCGCGCCGAGGCGACGATGGCCGCCGGCGTGGGGCGCGAAAAGATCTGGCTCGATCCCGGCGTCGGCTTCGGCAAGCACATGACCCGCCACAATCTGCCGCTGATGGGGCGCCTTTCCGAAATCGTCGCCCTGGGCTTCCCGGTGCTGCTGGGCGCCAGCCGCAAGAGCTTCATCTCGGCGCTCGACCCGGCCGCCCGCGGCTCGGACGAGCGGCTCGGCGGATCGCTGGCGGCCGCCATCGCCGGGGCCGCATCCGGCGTCGCCGCCGTGCGGGTGCACGACGTGCGCGAGACGGTGCAGGCGCTGAAGGTCTGGGACGCGATCGCTCAGGCGGGCGCGGCGTAGAGCGGCTTGGCCTCGGCCTCGCGCTCCAGCAGCTTGGACCAGGGCGTAAACACCCCGTCGGCGGCTCTGGCGGCGCGGCGGCGATTGCTGCTAGGCAGGCGGCATGGCGGAACTGTCGCTGTCGGATCGGGCGCTCCAGGCCGTGCGCGAGGGGCGTTTCGCCGAGGGGGCCGCGCTCTATGCCGAACATCTCGCGGGCGGTCGCCGGGACCCGGGGGCGGCGGCCAACTGCGCGATCGCGCTGCGCCGCCTGCGCCGCTGGGAGGAGGGGCTGAGGATCCTGGAGCCGTACCGGGGCGAAACCCTGCCGGCCGTACCCTACACCCTGGGGCACCTCTATTCGGGCCTGCGCCGCTGGCCCGAGGCGGTGGACGCCTTCCGTGAGGCTGCTCGCCTGCAGACCTCGCCTGACCTCGACCTGTCCCTGGCCCGCGCCCTGCTCGCGCTCGGCGACTACGAGGAAGGCTTCCGGCTGTTCGAGAGCCGTGTCGACGTGCCGGGCTTCCCCGCCCGCCGGTTGCAGACGCCCGGCGTCGCCGAGTGGCGAGGGGGAGACCTGACCGGACGTTCCATTCTGGTCTGGATGGAGCAGGGCCTGGGCGACCAGATCCAGTTCGCCCGCTTTCTGCCGCAGCTGCGCGGCGCCGCGCGCGTCGGGGTGGCCTGCCACAGCGCGGTCGCCCCGCTGCTGGCTCCCCTCGCCGACGAGGTGTTCGCCCGAGACAAACCGTTCGCCGCCCGCGGCTATCACTACTGGACCCTGTCGATGTCTCTGCCGCGCCACTTCGGCACGCGGCGCGAGACAGTCCCGCCGGCGCCCTACCTGAGGACGCCGCAAGCCTACCGGGCCAAGTGGCGCGGCAAGGTCCCGGAAAAGGTCGGCGTCGTCTGGCAGGCCAATCCCAAGAATCCC
>JAQVDF010000211.1 GCA_028698405.1 Phenylobacterium sp.
ACTGCGTCCTGGTCCCAGGCGGCGGTGGCGCGCACACGCCAATGGTCGTCTATCAGTCCCGAGGCGGTGATCAGGCCGGAGACGCGGCCGTCGCCGCGCGCGGCCTTGTCCTCCCGCTCATATCGTACCGCTCCGGACAAAAGAAATCGGCCGAGGGAGGTGGAGGCGCGGCCCGTCGCCAGCAGGTGGGCGTCGCCGCCCGCGAACTCATCGCGGCTGACACGCAGGCCGACCGGCAGGGGCCGGCGCCCGAGCTTGAGGGTCGTGTCGACCGACAGGGTGGAGCTGCGGCGCGAGGGCTCCAGGACGCGCATGTAGCCGCCGCCCTCGTCCAGGAACCCGCCGGAGAACTCGGCGTGACGCGCCACCAAAGCGAGCCGGCCGATCCGGCCCGCCACGCCGAGGCTGGCCGCCGTGCCGCCCCCGTCGTCCGCGGCCAGGTTCGCCTGGGCGGCGAACCCCAGGACCGAAGCGCCGGCCCCGACTCCAGCCTGCGTATGGGTCCTGCCCACCAGGTCATGGAAACTGGCCAGGCCGGCGCTGAGCGAAGCGCCGGGCGCGACCCCGTAGGCGAGGTGGCCCACGGCGCGCAGGCCACGGGGTCCGGCGAGGCGCCGCGGCCTGTCGCCAACGTCCAGCAGATGGTCGCCTTCGCCTTGCGGATCGTCGTGGAAGGCGATGACCGACGCGCCTTCGTCGACGGCCCCGAACCTGACGAGCCATTCGCCCTGACGAACCGCGTCGCCGGCCACGTGCAGCCGGCGCACCTCCTCCCGCCGCTCGCCTTGCGGGCCGTAGAAGACCAGCCGGATGACGTTGAGGCCGACCATCAGCGGCACGTCTTCGAACGCATACTCGCCGGCGCCTTCCTCCTTGCGCGAGCCGCGGAGCACGTCGTCGACGTAGAGCTCGACTTCCCAGTCCCGCTCCAGGTCGCCGCGCAGGTCGATCTGGTCGAATGCGCCGATCTCCTGGAAGTCCTCGGTGGTGAGCGACAGGCCCCGGCCGCCGGCGGAACGGGGGCCGAGCGGCAGGCTCGGCGTGTAAGTGTCGCCCAGAGAGACGCGCGAGATCCCCGGGACCAGCGCCATGCGACGCTCGGGGTCCTTGCGCTCCAGCAGCACGCGGGCCTGGGTCAGCCCCCCATTCCCGTCGCCTGTCACGAAGGCCTGCAGTCCGGCCCAGGCGAGGTCGCCCGCCAGGCGCAGGTCGTACCGGGTCCGCATGTTTTCCGCCTCGCGCGCGGCCGAGACGGTGACATCCACCGCCGGCGGGCTGAAGGCGACGTAGGGCGTCGGCACGAAGGTCTCGGCCCGGGCCGCGGAGCGGCCGCCGAGCTCCAGCCGCTGGCGGCGAGCCTCGCGTTCGAGCCGCGCCTGGAACGGCAGCGGCTCCAGCGCCTCGATGGCCAGCGTGAGGCTGCGCACGTCCGCCTTCAGCTTCAACGGCAGCCAGTCCGCCAGTCGGTCGGGGCGCACCCAGATCTCGCCCTGGGCCAGGACTGCGTCCTCCGGAGCGAGCGACCAGCCCCGACCGGCCGCCTCGGCCTCGGCCGCCAGCAGGTCGAGGCGGAAACGGCGCTCCTCGCTCAGCACCCAGCCTTCGGCCCGGGCGCGGTTCGGGTCGACCGCCACGGCGATCTCCAGAAGTCGGGCGAGCTCGCCGAGCGGCAGGTAGACACCGGCCGGAGCAGCGTAGGCCGGCAGCGCCTCGGCGAGCAGCCGGCCTCCAGCCGACACCTCGAGCAGCAGCAGGTCGTCCTCGGTGAAGGGCTGGGCCTGGCCGGCGACCGCCAGGGCCGGGCGGGTGGCGATGGGGGCGGCGTCGGCGCGCGCGGCCGCAGGGGCTATCAGCAGCCCCAGGCCGAGCAGCAGGATCGCCCCACAGCCGCGCAACGGCTCAGGTCACCGTGTAGTCGAATCTGGCGGGCGGCTCGCCGCGCCGCGCCGCCTCGTCCGCGAAGACGATCTCGACGCGCTCGCCCTGCGACAGGCGCCGGCGCAACGGCAGCTCGAGGGTTCGACGGCCGATCTCGGCGTAGACCGCGACGCCGCGCGCCTGGGCGAGCGGCGGCTCGCCCGACCCGGCCGCCCGCACCGTCAGGTCGCCGTAGAGCGAGGCCTTGCCGGTGCGGACCAGCGCCAGGGCCAGCGCCGCCTGCCGTCCGGACGCCGGCGGCATGTAGCGGACGTCCCGGATCTCGGCGCCGGCGCGGGGGTCCCCCTGACGCACGATGACCGGGATGCTGACGCCGAATGCCGTGCGGATGCGGATGGTCATCTGCCCCGGGCGCGCCTGGGCCGCCTGCTCGGCGGTGAGACCCGCGTCCGGCGGCGGCACGGCGGTGACGGTGAGGTGGCTGCGGTATTCGCCCTCGGGCAGGTCGGCGGCCCGGGCGATGCGCAGCCGCACCGTCTGGGACTCTCCGGGCCGCAGCGTCACCCGCCGCGGGCTGAAGACGATCATCTCCTTGGCGGTCTGCAGCAGGGCCGTGGCCTCGGCCCCGCCCGGCTCGTCGGCCACGTCGCCCGGCTCGCGGATACGGCCGTCCGGCAGCATTACCCGGTCAGCCAGCTCGATGGCGTAGGTCGTCGTCTCTGTTCCACGGTTGAGCAGGAACACCGTGGCCGACCTGGCGCCGGCGGCGAGCACCAGCCGTTTGGGCGAGATGGTCAGGTCCTCGCCGCCCTGGCCGGCGGCGGATCCGGGTAGGACGGCGGTCGCGAAACCGCCGAGGACTAGCACCTGCACTGCACGTCGGCGCGACTGCATGGCCACCCCCAAGCGAATCAGGATGGTTAAAGGGTCGCCTTCGCAAGTTCATGAAGTATTGATGTTACTCGAAGCGCAGACTGAGCAGTCCTGCGTGACCGGCGCTACCGCAAGTACCACCGCAAGTACTACCGCCGGTATTACCGTAATACTGGACTACGGATCGCCATTTTCAGCCCTGGTCTCTACGTCACGCCTTTTGGTCTCGCACGATCCACGTGCAGAAAAAATCCCCGCGGTCGACGAGGACCGCGGGGGCGACGAGAAGCGAGCCCTGCACAGGGCTCTGAGGAAATCAGTTGTAGGTGGCTTCCAGGTTGATCGTGCCGGTGTAGTCGCCGCCCGGCTCGGTGCCGACGAACACGATGCGGCCGCCGACGCTGACTGTCTGGTTGCCCTGCAGGCCCGCGCCGCCGTTCACGATCAGGCCGCCCTCGTCGGTGCTGAGCGTCAGGGTGTCGCCGTTGCCGTTGGTGAGGGTCACGTCGTCGGACACGACCACGTCGTAGGTCACCGAGCCGTCGGCGGTGATGTCGAAGGTCGCGACCTCGGCCGCCGGGCCGCTCGCGAAGGCGTCGACCGTGCCGGGAGTGTCGGTGACGGTCCCGTCGCCGGCCAGCTGGTAGGACCCCGCGCCGGACACCACGACGGCGCCCAGTTCCAGGTCCTGATCCTTGGTGACGGTCAACGGCGCGAGGACCGTGATGGACGCGGTGGCGTCATCGTCGGCCTGCAGCTGAGCCAGCGCCGGCGTCGAAGACGCGCCGATCATGAAGGCCGCTCCCGCGGCCAGAAGAACGCGTTTCATACCGAACTCTCCATCATCTGTGTTCTACGACGGATGGAGGTTCCCCCCTCCATGCGGGGGCGGACGTTAAGATAACAAGGTTTCCTGAGACTTAACCCCGAAGAACAGGGGCGGAGCGGATGGCGCACGCCGTACCGTGCTTTCTGGGGCAGTGCGGGACGAGGGCGGACAGGCCCGCCGCGGGCGCCCGAGCAGGGCCTCCGCGTGTCGGTGCGGCCCGCCTGATGAAGAGGAGGCGCCCCTAGCCGCGCCGAACCGCGGTCACTAAGGTAGAGCCTGAAAAGAGCCCGACGGGGACAATGGTCGGGCCACGCCTGCGGCTGGACAGGCGGTGAGGCGGGTGGGGGAGTCTGGCGTGACGGGGAAGCTTTCGCCTTTGGTCTTGGACGTGATCTCGCGGGCAGATCTCGACCGCGCGACGCTGCCTGAAGAGCAGGCGTGGACCTTGCCCCCCGCCGCCTACGTCTCGAAGGACGTCTACGAGGCCGAGGCCCAGGAAATCTTCCTGAAGAACTGGCTGCCGGTCGGGCGCGTCGAACAGGTCGCGGCGCCGGGCGACTACTTCACGTTCGAGCTTCTCGGCCGGCCCCTCGTGATGGTTCGGGGACGCGACGGCCAGATCCGCTGCTTCTCGCGCGTCTGTCTACACCGCGGAGCCGAGGTGGCCGAGGGCTCCGGGTCCACCCGACTGTTCCTGTGCCCCTACCACCACTGGTCCTACGACCTGGAAGGCCGGCTCGTGGCGGCGCCCCTCACCGAGGAGCTGACCGATCTCAAGGGCAAGGACTGCCGCCTGCCGGCGCTTCGCGTCGAGCTGTGGAACGGCTTCATCTTCGTGAACTTCGATGCGGACGCCGCGGGGCTTTCGGAAGCGATCACGAGGTTGTCGGAGTTCATGGGCCCGTACGGGCTGGAGGACATGCGCCTCGCCCCTGAGGGCCTGACGTTCGACTCCCCGTACAATTGGAAGATTCTCGTCGAGAACTTCATGGAGGCCTACCACCACATCGGGCCTCACGCGGCGACGCTCAGGGATCCGTACCCGGTCGAGCAGTCCTACGTTCCGGACAACGAGGGCGGGGCCTGGTCGGTCCTG
>JAQVDF010000212.1 GCA_028698405.1 Phenylobacterium sp.
CCAAGGCGCCCTCTCCCAGTTGGCGCCTGCGATCCGATCCGGCAAGGCCCAGCCGTGCGATGCCCTCCGGTTGGGGCGACCGCGCCGACGTCACCCAGGGTGGCGCCTGGCGCGTGCTTCCGCGCCCGACGGCCAACCACTGGCCCCCGTCGGAATGAGCAGGACATGAAGGCTCCCTCTCCCCTTGTGGGAGGAGGATCAAACCTTCACCGGAACGCGAACAGCTCGTGGCGGATCTTGTCGGGAGGGAGGCCCTGGGAGACGCAGAGCTTGCGGACCTCCTCGTGCAGGCCCTTGGGACCGCACAGGGCGATGTCGAGGGCGGAAGGATTCTGTTCGCGGACGATCTTCGAGAACCGTTCGACGAAGGCCGGGGTGTTCGGACCGGTGGCGACGGGCACGAACTCCAGGCCCCTTTCCGCCGCCATCCGCTCCAGCACCGCAATGTCGGGGAACACCCGGACGGGCGTGTAGAAGTAGAACAGCGTCGCCTTGTCGAACCGGTCCTCGGCCGGGTCCTGCATCCAGGCGATGAACGGGGAAATGCCGACGCCGCCGCCGATCCAGATCTCCCGGGGCGCGGTGCGCGCGCGTTCGAAGCGGCCATAGGGAGCATAAACGTCGGCCCGCATCCCCTCGGAAACGCGGCTCACCAGCTCGCCGGTGTAGTCGCCCAGCGCGCGGATGACGAAGGCGATCTTGCCGGTCGAGGCCGGCGCGGCGGCGATGGTGAAGGGATGCGGCTCGCGCAGGCCGTCCACCTTCATGCGCAAGAAGCCGAAATGGCCCGGCCTGAAGTCGATCCCCCGCCCGGTCGGCTCGAGCTCGATCCGCGCGGCCGCGGGCCCGCGGTCGACGCCGACCACCCGATATTCCGCACGGCTGGCGACGAAGGGATAGAGCAGCAGCTTGTAGGCCGCGGCGGCGAGCCCGAGCGTGGCGATGACCGCCAGCCAGATGCCGGCCGGGCTCTGAAGCGCCACCGGCGACTTGATGCTGAGCCCGTGCAGCACCACGACCAGGAACAGCGGCCCGGACAGCCGGTGCCACCAGCGCCAGGTGCTGTAGGGAATGTTGCGGTTCAGGGCGACCACGACGATCGCCATCAGGCCGACGAAGCTCCCTTGGCGCACCAGCCGCGTCCAGGCCGGATCGAGCGGCAGGATGGCGGCCGTCTCCCAGCCCCGCACGCCGGCCTTGAAGAGGAGGTGCACCGAGGCCAGCGACAGGGCGAACACAGCCAGCCACTTATGGACTTCGTAGACCCGGTCGAGCCCGCCGAAGACGCTCTCCAACACGGGCCAGCGGCCGCCGAGAATGGCGGCCGTTCCCATCAGCGACAGGGCCGCGACGCCGCAGGCGAGGCTGAGGGCGGCCGTCGTGAACCAGGTCCCCGAAGGTATCTCCAGCAGCGTGAGACCGAAGCTGACGACGATGACGGCCGTAACGGCCTGCCAGGATTTTACGGCCACGACGGGACCTCTGCGTGATGCGGCGCCTCCAGGCGTCAGCCGGCGCATACGTCCGCGTGGGCCGACCGGCTTTTAGGTAGATCAAATTTCATGCGGGCGAGCAAACCAGCTTAGCACCAATACCCCGGCGGCGGCGGCCAGCACCACCGGGATCATCAGGCCGAACACCTGGCCGGCGCTGTAGCCTGCGGCCCGCAGCTCGCCCGCCACCAGCGGTCCGGCGATGGACCCCAGCCGCCCGATCGCCACGGCGGCGCCCGTCCCCGCAGCCCGCACCTGGGCCGGATAGAGCGAGGGGATGACCGCGTAGAGGGCGTACTGGGCGCCGAGCAGCAGGAAGCCGGCGAGGCCCGACAGCGCCAGCACCGGCGACAGCGTCCCCGCCGCGGCCAGCGCCCCCATGGTCAGGGCCAGCAAGAGGAAGGTCAGGGTCACCGGCCAGCGGTAGCCGGCCCGGTCCACCACGAAGCCCAGCAGCAGCGCCCCGGCGATGCTGACCAGGTTGAAGGACAGCGCCGCGGCCGAGCCGTCGTCCGCCGTCAGCCCCTTGGCCACCACCAGCGTCGGCAGCCAGTTGAGCATCAGGTACAGGACGAGAAGCGTCAGCACGAAGACGCCCCAGAGGATCAGCGTCGCGGCCGCCCGCCGCTCGCCGAACAGGCCCCGCCAGGTGCTGCGGTCGGCGCCTGCGTCCGGCTCCGGCCGGGTCTCGGGCAGCAGGAAGAACACCAGCGGGGCGAGGACCAGCGGCAGCACGCCGCCGACCATGAAAAGCGCGCGCCAGCTCAACTCGTCGCCCAGCAGGCGGGCCAGGAGGGCGACCGAGGCCCCGCCCGCCGGCATGCCGCAGAACATCATGGTGACCGTCGCCGCCCGCCGCCGCGGCGGGCTGATCTCGCTGGCCACGGCGATCAGGTTGGGCATCGCCCCGCCAAAGCCGAGGCCGGTCAGGAAGCGGGCCCAGAGCAGCCCCTCGTAGCCCTGGCTCAGGGCGGTGGCGACCGAGAACGCCCCAAAGGTCAACACCGAGGCCAGCAGCACAGGCTTGCGGCCCACGCGGTCGGCCGCCCAGCCGCCGACGAAGGCGCCCAGCACCAGGCCGATCATCGCCGCGCTGGCGGCCCAGCCCTGCTGGCTCGGGTCGAGGCCGAGGTCGGGAATCAGTCTCGGCGCGGCGACCCCGAAGGCCTGGATGTCGTAGCCCTCGACCGCCGCGATCAGGAAGCAGATGAAGACGATCAGGCCCGCACCCGCGCGCTCCCGAACCGCCTGCGCCGCCTGCGCCGTCACGCCTGCCCTCCCCCCACGACCGCCGACGCGGCTCCGACGCCCGAGACTGCACGATGCGCCTCGCCGTGCAAGCTCGGCGGCTTGCCGAACACCTCTAGTCAGGCTTGACTGTAGATCGAGGATTCCGGGAGGCGGCATGACGCGCGAAGACGGCGGCCACGAGGTTCCACGCGCCGAGCTGGCCTTCACCATCCACGCCCGGTGGTGATCCGCGCCTTCCGGCTCCTCTGATCAGACGTCGCCAAGGAGACCTTCGATGAAGTCAGTGACCGCCGCCCTGGCCTCGGCCCTGATGCTCGCCGCGTCGAGCTCCACCCTCGCCCAGCCGGCGCCCAGCGCCACGCTGGCGGCCCCGCCCGACGCGCCGCCGCCGAGGGAGACGCCGCCCGGGCCGCACGCGGTCCACATCGAGTCCGCCCCGGGCCTTCCGACCCACACCGTCTACCGTCCGCAGGACCTGTCGGCGTTCGGCGGCGAGGCGAAGCTCCCGATCGTGGCCTGGGGCAACGGCGCCTGCTCCAACGCCGGCCTGCTGTTCGCCAATTTCCTGACCCAGGTCGCCTCGCACGGCTATCTGGTGATCGCCTCCGGCCCGAAGGACGCGGCCCTGCCGGCCTTCGCGGCCCAGCGGACCGGCCAGTTGCAGCCCGCGGGGACCGTCCCCGCCGGCCGCACCAGGGACGAGGACCTTATCAAGGCCGTCGACTGGGCGATCGCCGAGAACGCCCGCGAGGAAAGCCCCTATTTCGGCAAGCTGGATCCGACCAAGGTGGCGCTGATGGGCCAGTCCTGCGGCGGGCTGCAGGCCACCGCCATGGCGGGCGACCCGCGGATCAAGACGGTGGTGATCTGGAACTCGGGCGTGTTCAACACGCCGGGCCCTGCGCCGGGCGGCGCTGCGACCCAATCGCTGAGCGGCGCGACCAATGAGAGCCTGAAGGCCTTCCACGCTCCGGTCGCCTACTTCCTCGGCGGCCCCTCCGACATCGCCTACGCCAACGGCAAGAACGACTTCCAGCGGGTGACCGTGCCGGCCTTCTTCGGCTCGATCAACTCCGGCCACGGCGGCACCTTCAATCATCCGGGCGGCGGCTGGTACGGCGAGGTCGGCGTCAGGTGGCTGGACTGGCGGCTGAAGGGCGACGCCGAGGCCGGCCGCTGGTTCGTGGGCGAGGACTGCGTGCTGTGCCGCGACACCATCTGGGAGGTCGCGCGTAAGAACCTCGACTGAGGCTCGGCCGACGCTTCAGCGCCGACGCCGGCGCGCCTTCAGGATCAGGCTGGAGGCGTGCAGCGTGATGGCCAGCGTCAGGAACGCTCCGGCGAGCAGGAACAGCAGGCCGGAGGTGTGGGCGTCGAGCCGCCCGCCGATGGCGATGCCCAGGCAGATGATGCCGCAGGTGGCGAAGATGACGGCCCAGCTTCCCATCAGGCGACCGGCTCCCGGCTGTCGTCGGCGCCCGCCAGCTTGTCGGCGTTGGCCTGACGAATGCGCGCTCCCTCCTCGTCGTAGAAGAAGGGCAGGAAGGCGTAGCGTCGTCCACGGGTGACGGGCGTCGCCTCGTGCAGCAGCGAGCAGGAGAATATCACCGCCGCGCCGGTGGGCGCCCTGTAATTGCGGCGCCCGAACTCGGGGAAGCGCAGGTCGCCGCCCTCGAACTCGTCCGCGTTGAGGTTGATCGAACAGGCGAACTTGCGGTGGGCGGTGCCGAGCGTGGTGTTGTCTCGGTGCGGCCGGAAGTAGCCGCCGTCCTGGGCGTCGTAGCAGGCGACGATGTAGCGCTCGATGCGGGTGGCCTTGAACTGGAAGGCCTTGCGCATCTCGGGGATCAAACGGGTCAGCAGCCGCTGCCGCAGCTCGGCGCGGAAGGCCTCGTCGTCGATCCGCGCGTCTAGATCGG
>JAQVDF010000213.1 GCA_028698405.1 Phenylobacterium sp.
CGCCGAGCGACGCGAGGCGGGCCACGCCGGCCCGATGGCCGGACACGCCCTCGACCAATCCAAGGAGCCGGCTCCATGAACGCCCCCGCCGGAAGACTCGACGTCGAGCCCCTACTCCGCGTCACCTACCTGTCGAAGTGGTACGGCCATGTGCTGGGCTGCCGCGACGTCTCTTTCGAACTTCGCCCGGGCGAGGTCCTGGGCGTGGTCGGGGAGAGCGGCTCGGGCAAGACCACCCTGCTCAACTGCATCTCCGGCAAACTCGAGCCAAGCTCGGGCCTGGTGGAGTTCGACACCTACCGCTTCGGCCTGAAGAACGTCTAGTCGCTGTCCGAGCCCGACAGGCGCCGGATGCAGCGCGAGGAATGGGGCTTCGTGCACCAGAATCCGCGCGACGGCCTGCGGATGCGGGTCTCGGGCGGCGCCAACGTCGCCGAGCCGCTGATGTACCTGGGCCAGCGCCACTACGGGAAGATGCGCCAGGCGACCATCGACTGGCTCGAGCGGGTGGAGCTTGACACCCTCCGCATCGACGACAAGCCGCGCAACTTCTCCGGCGGCATGCAGCAGCGCATCCAGGTGGCCCGCAACCTGATCCACGGCCCGCGGCTGGTGTTCATGGACGAGCCGACCGGCGGCCTCGACGTCTCGGTGCAGGCCCGCCTGCTCGACCTGCTGCGCGAGCTGGTGCGCGACCTCAACCTGGCCGTGATCATCGTCACTCACGACATGGCCGTCGCGCGGCTGATGGCCGACCGGCTGATCGTCATGAAGGGTGGCCACGTCGTCGAGACCGGCCTCACCGACCAGGTGCTGGACGATCCCCAGCATCCCTACTCCCAACTCCTCGTCTCCTCCGTCCTGCAGATCTGAGGCCCGCCCATGTCAGCCCTTTCGCCGCTCTCGATCGTCGTCGAGGACCTGGCCAAGACCTTCGTGCTGCACAACGCGGACAGCGCGACCATTCCGGTGTTCCACAACCTCCGGCTGGAGGTGCGGCCGGGAGAGTGCGTCGTGCTCGCCGGTGAATCCGGCGTCGGCAAGTCCACCCTGATGCGCTCGATCTACGGCAACTACCTGCCGACTGACGGCGGCGTGCGGGTGATGCACGACGGCGCCTACGTCGACATAACCCGGGCCGCCCCTCACGAGGTGCTGGAGGTGCGCCGCCGCACGCTCGGCTACGTCAGCCAGTTCCTGCGGGTGATCCCGCGGATCCCCACGCTGCAGCTGGTCATGGAGCCGCTGCTGGAGAACGGCGTCGATTGCGACGAGGCGCGCCGACGGGCCACGGAACTGCTCTCGGCCCTGCGGCTGCCGGAGGCCCACTGGGAGCTGCCGCCGGCCACCTTCTCCGGCGGCGAGCAGCAGCGGGTGAACATCGCCCGCAGCTTCATCCGCAAGTACCCGGTGCTGCTGCTGGACGAGCCCACGGCGTCCCTCGACGCCGAGAACCGCGCGATCGTGGTGCAGCTCATCAAGTCCGCCCTGGCCGAGGGCGCCGCGATGATCGGCATCTTCCACGACGAGGACGTGCGCGACGCCGTAGCGACCCGCCTGTTCCCGGTCTCGCAGTTCAAGGCGGCGGCCTGACCATGGACACGCTGCGAATCTTCTCCAGGGCCGTGGTGACGCCGGATGGGCAGCGCTCGGCCGAGGTCGTCATCGAGGACGGCGTCATCACCGCGGTCGAGACGGCTTCAGGCCCCTCGGCCAGCGCCCTCGACTGGAGCGGCGAGACCCTGATCCCGGGGCTGGTCGACATCCACACCGACAACTACGAGAAGCATTACCAGCCGCGGCCCGGCGCCCTGTGGGACGCCTATGGCGCGGCCCTGGCCCACGACGCCCAGTGCGCCGCGGCGGCGATCACCACCGTGTTCGACTCCCTCAGCCTGCACGGTTCCAAGGACGGACTGAACCGGCGGGACGCGCTGCCCCCGATGATCGCCGCCCTGGATGCGGCCGACGCGGACGGGGCGCTGCGGGCCGACCACCTGCTGCACCTGCGCTGCGAGGTGACCAACCCGGAGCTGCTGGCCCTGCTCGAGCCGCATGTCGATCATCCGAAGCTGAAGCTGCTGTCGGTGATGGACCACACCCCCGGCCAGCGTCAGAGCGCCAACACGTCGCGGCTGCAGGAGCGGTTGGTCGCCGCCGGTCGTTCGGAGGCCGAGATCAAGGAGATGCTGGCCCGCCGCCACGCCGGCCGCGATCCTTCCGTCGCCGCCGACAACCGGCGCAAGGTCGTGGCCTTCGCGCGCGAGTTCGGCCTGCCCCTGGCCGCCCACGACGACGCCAGCATCGAGCATGTCGAGGAAGCCCGCGACGACGGCTGCGCCATCGCCGAGTTCCCGGTGACGCTGGAGGCGGCCCGCCACGCCCGCGGCCTCGGCATGGCCATCTGCATGGGGGGACCGAACTTCGTGCGCGGCGCCTCGCATTCGGGCAACCTGTCGGCCCGGGAGGCGGCGGAAGCCGACCTGCTCGACATCCTCGCCTCGGACTATGTGCCCCTCTCGATGCTCCGTTCCGCCTTCATGTTGACCGACCGCTTCGGCTGGTCGCCCCAGAAGGCGATCGCCACCGTCTCCTCCGGTCCGGCCCGAGCCTGCGGACTGACCGACCGCGGCGAGATCGCTTGCGGCCAGCGCGCGGACCTGGTCCGCGTCTCGCGCCGTGGCGACGGCTGGCCGGTCCCGCTGGAAGTCTGGCGCGAAGGCCGGCGGGTGGCATGAGCGCCAGGTACGCCGTCTACTACGCCCCGCCACAGGATGGGGCCCTCTGGCGCAAGGCCTCGGCCTGGCTGGGGCGCGACGCCTACACCGGCGAACGGCTCATCCGCCCCGCCCTGGCGGGCCTCGAGGGTATGGACCTCGACGCGCTGACGGCGGATCCGAGCGGCTACGGCTTCCACGCGACGCTGAAGGCTCCGTTCGAGCTGGCTGAAGGCGTGTTCGAGACAGAGCTGCTTTCCTTCGCCCAGGACTTCGCCGCCGACCGCGCCGCCTTCGAGGCCCGGATCTCGCCGCAGGCGCTCGGCGCCTTCCTCGCTTTCCGGCTGGTCGGCCCGAGCCCGGAGATGTCCGCGCTCGCCGCCGACTGCGTGCGCGCATTCGACCCGTTCCGTGCGCCTCTCTCCTCGTTCGACCTGGCCCGCCGCCGCCGCGCGCCGCTGACGCCGGAACAGGACCGGCGGCTGGTCCAGTGGGGCTACCCCTACGTCTTCGGCGACTTCCGCTTCCACATGACTCTGACCCGGTCGATCCATGACGAGGCCCTGAGGACCCGCGTCCTGCACGCCTTGACCGCCTACCTCGCCGCCGAGACCGGCGCCCACCGCTTCGACGGCCTGGCCGTCTTCAAGCAGTCAGATCGGGCCGCACCGTTCGTGATCATCGAGCGGTTCGGGTTCTCCCGGACCAACGTCGAAGCCTGAGACCACCCTCCCCCTCTGACCGGGGAGGATGATCAGGCGCGGATCGCCGCGACGAAATCGGAGAGCGCCACTTCGATCGCGCCATCGTTGCGCACCTCGACCACATCGTCGCCGGCCACCAGAAAGGCCTCGGCGCGGGCCAGGCGGAGTTCGATGTCGGCGGCGCTCTCGCGGCCGCGCGACGCCAGCCGGGCGCGCACGAGCGACGGATCGGCGGCGATGGAGATCACCCGCACGCGCGAGAAGCTGCGCTGGGCGAGCGGGATGGCGGCGCGCGAGACGTTGACCACCACCCGGCGGCCCGCGGCCAGATCGTTGCGCAGGCCCGCCGGCACGCCAAAGCAGAGACCATGTGCGCGCCAGGACAGGGCGTACTCTCCCGCCGCCCGGCGGGATTCGTACTGCGCCTGGGTGACGAACCGATGGTCCTCGCCGCCGGCGTCTTCAGGACGGGTGATCTCGCGCCGAGGGAACACCACGCAGGGGTCGGACGCCAGGACCTCGCGGGCGCGGTCGATCAGGCTGTCCTTGCCGACGCCGGACGGTCCGACCACCAGCACCAGCAGACCGGACTCAGGCGTACTTCTCGACGAAGGCGTCGGCGTCGAGCCGCCGGAAGTCTTCGATGGCGGCTTCAAGTCGATCATGCTCCCAGTCCCACCAGGCGATGGCCAAGATGCCGTCCTGGACGGCCTTCGGGAAGCGCTCCCGGATCGGGCCGGCCGGAACGCCGCCGACGATGGTGAACGGCGGCACGTCCTTGGAGACCACGGCGCCGGCGCCGACAACCGCCCCGGTCCCGACCGTGACTCCCGGCAGCACCGTCGCGCCGTGGCCGATCCAGACGTCGTGGCCGAGCGTCACCCGGTGCGAGCGACGCCAGTCGAAGAACGCCAGGTCGTCCTCGTCGGACAGGTGATAGGATCGGGCGCGATAGCTGAAATGGTGCTGGGCGGCCTTCCAGGTCGGGTGGTTGCCGGGATTGAGCCGCGCGTCCCGGGCGATCGAACAGAATTTGCCGATCTCGGTGTAGGTCGCCGAGCCGTCGTTGACGATGTAGCTGAACGCCCCCATCGCCACCTCGACCAGGGTGGTTCGCGCCCCGACCCGCGTCCACGGACCCAGCACGCAGTCGCGGACCTGGGCCTCGGCGTGGATCACCGGATGCGAAGGGTCGCGTTGGCCGAGGTCGTCCTG
>JAQVDF010000214.1 GCA_028698405.1 Phenylobacterium sp.
CGACGCCGCCGGCGCCGCCGTTGACCAGTTCCACGACCTTGTCGTCGGCGTTGTCCACCGCATAGACGTCGTCGCCGTCGCCGCCGACCATGGTGTCGGCCCCGGCCGCGCCGTCCAGCGAGTCGTTGCCGCCCAGCCCGCTCAAGGTGTCGTCACCTTCGGTCCCGATCAGGGTGTCGTTTCCGTCGGTGCCGGTGCCCGGAGGCGGCGGCGGAGGCGGCGGACCGTCGCTGTTCCCCTCGCCGACGTTGTACGGCCCGGTCGGCTTTACGGTGAGGACGAACAGGTCGCCTTCGGTGTCCCCGCTGGCGTCACGGGCGACCAGCTTCATGTAGATGGTCTCCGCCGACGTGGGGTTGCCGTTGATCGTCCAGGTCGCGGCGTCGAAGGTCAGCCAGCTCGGCAGGTCGCCTCCATTCACCAACGCGCCGGTGGCGTCGACGCGCACCAGCGAAACCGTCAGCGCATCGCCAGGGTCCACATCGACGAGCGCCGTCGGGGGCACGATGTAGTGGAAGGCATCCACCGGCGCGGCCAGGTCCGGCATCTCGGTGCGCACTTGCGGGCCGGTGCGGGACACACCGTCGATCCCGGTCCCCGTCAGGGTGTTGTCGGCCACGTAGCCGCCCGTGGACTGCGGCGTCTCGCGGATCAGCCACGAGGCGTTCACCGTGCTGATGGTGTTCCCGCTGATCACGAAGCCGTCCGAGGTGATCACCGCGCCCGACGTCGAGTCAGTGGAGTGGGCGACGTAGATCTCGCTGTATTTGTCGACGCCGATCTGGGAGTTGTTGCTGATCGTCGAGTTGAGCACCGACACATTGTCGGAACCGTCGATCTTCACCCCCTCGCGGCCGTTGTCGTGGATGTCCACACCGTCGATGACGATGTCGTGCGAGTATTTCACCAGCACGCCGGCCAGGGCGTTGTCGTAGACCTCGCCGCCGGTGATGACGATGTCGTGCGGCCCCTCGATCAGCTCGCTGCCGCGCTGGACGGTGATGCCGTTGCCGCCGTTGCTGAAGGCGACGTTGTCTTCCAGCACCGTGTTCTGGGTGGTGGTGACGACGTTGAAGCCGTGCCGGTCGTTGGCGTAGGCGACGTTGTCGCGGATGACGGAGTCGATCAGGAAGTCGAGGGTGAAGCCGTCCAGCCCGTTGTGGTGGGCGACGCTGTCCTCGATGGTCAGCCGCACCGTCTGCTCGTGCGGGTCGAAGCCGTAGCCGGAGGCGTTCATCACCTCTACGCGGCGGATGGCGATGTCGCTGTCCTGCAGCGTCGAGCCCGGCGCGGTGCCCACGAAAACGCCGTCGACCTTCCCGGTCGGGTTGTTGGCCCGGTTCCCGTCGATGGTGAAGTCTTCCATCGTTACATGGGTGGTGGGCGTGTTGAACGGCGTGCGCACCACCCCGGTGATGCTGATGTTGGTCCCGTCCAGCACCTTCAGGACGGAGACCCCCATGCCGGCGCCCTTCAGGGTCACGCCGTCCGCCAGCTGGATGCCCGAATAGGTCTTGTTCAGGCCGCTGTCGCCGATGCCGTAGACCCCCTCTGGCAGGTAGACGATGCCGCCGCCGGCTTGCGCTGCGGCGTCCACCGCCGCTTGGATCGCGGCCCGGTCGTTGGCGATCCCATCGCCGACGGCGCCGAAGTCCATGACGTTGAACGTCCCCGGCGGCGGCGGCGGCGGCGGATCCCCGACGCCCACATTGGGCGTCAGGCTGTCGGAGACCGTCAGCTTGAACAGGTCGGTTTCAGCGTTGCCGGACTTGTCGGTGGCCGCCACCCGCAGCCAGAAGACCCCTTCGGCGGGCGGGTCGCCGACGATCAGCTTCTTCAGCGGATCGAAGCTCATCCATGACGGCAGCGAGCCGTCTCCCACCGGCTGGCCGCTGGCGTCGACCAGCTGAAGGCTGAGCTTCACCGCATCCCCGGCGTCGATGTCGACATAGGCCGTGTGCGGGATCTGGAAGTAGAAGTCGTCGGTCGGCGCCACCAGGTCCGGCATCTCCACCCGCACCTGCGGACCGGTCAGCGTCTCGCCGCGCACGAAAGTCCCGACGAAGTCGTTGTCCTCTATGTGGCTGCCGGTGACGTCGACCGCCTCGCGGATGCCGTAGGACGACTGTGTCGAACCTATGGTGTTGCCGGTGATGGTGACGTCGGTGACCTCGAAGGTCGAGTTGGTGAGGCTGTCGACGTAGGGATTGAGATAGATTTCGGCGTAGCCGTTGGGCTTCGACTGGCTGTTGTTCTCGATCGTCGAGTCCGTGATGGTCACGTCGCGCGAGCCGTGGATCTTGATGCCCTCGCGATCGTTCTAATAGACGTGCACGCCGGTGATCTCGATGTCGTTCGACATCTTGAGCAGGATGCCGTCGAGGTTTCCGTAGACTTCGCCGCCGATGATCTTGATGTCGTGCGGCGAAGGCACGTCGAAGCTGCCGCGCTGGACGACGATGCCGGCCGAACCGTTGTCGTAGGCGATGTTGCCTTCCAGGACCGTGTTCTGGGTCTGGGTGACGACGTTGAAGCCGTGGCGGTCGTTGTCGTAGGCGACGTTGTTGCGGATCGTGGAATCGATCAGGAAGTCGAGGGTGAAGCCGTCCAGCCCGTTGCCATGGCTGACGCAGTCCTCGATCCACATCCGGATCGTCTGCTCGTGCGGGTCGATCCCGTAGCCGGAGCAGTTCATCGCCTCGACGCGCAGCAGGGTGATGTCCGAGCACTGCTCGAGGCTGCCCGGCTCGGTGCCGCAGAAGAAGCCGTCGACCTTGCCGGTCGTGTTGTCCCGGTTCCCGTCCAGCGTCAGGTCGCGGATCGTGACGTTCCTGGTGTCCTCCCCGACCGGCGTGCGGATCAGGCCGGTGAAGCCTACCGAGTTGCCGTCCATCGCCTTGATGACGGTCTGGCCCATCCCGTCACCGGCGATGGTGACGTTGTCGCGCACCTGCAGGCCGGCATAGGTGCGCGTGGCGCCACCACCGTCGATCGCGTAGACGCCCGCGGGAATGTAGACGATGCCGCCGCCCGCTTCGTAGGCGGCGTCGAGCGCAGCCTGGATGGCGTCCCTGTCGATGGCGATACCGTTTCCGACCGCGCCGTAGTCCAGGACGTTGAAGGTCGCCATGATGCTGAGTTCCCCACTCTGACAAGCGCGCGCCGGGGCGGCAGCGGCCCCCAGCCAGCGGCCTAGAACCGCAGTCCCCCACCAGAGTTCCGTCGAGGATTCTCGATTTTTGTGGCCCCAGACTTGCACCTCGAAAGGGCGCGCGGCCGGGCGAATCCGCTCAAGGCTTGCGCGCGATCGCCGGGGACGTCAGCTGGCGCACCTCACCTAAGGGAGCTTCATGGTCGACTGGCTGATCCATTTCGTCACCATCGGCGGCCTGGCCGCCGTGGCGGCGCTGATGTTCGCCGAGAACCTGTTCCCGCCGATCCCCTCCGAGGTGATCATGCCGCTCGCCGGCTTCCTTGCCGCGCAGGGCCATTTCGACTTCTTCGGCGCGGTGGCGGCCGGCACGGTCGGGGCCCTGGCGGGAGCGGCGCTCTGGTACGAGATCGGCCGGGCGTTCGGCGAACAGCGCCTCAAGCGATGGGCCGGCCGGCACGGCCGCTGGATCACCCTGACCCCCGCCGACGTCGACAAGGCGATGACCTTCTTCCGCCGGCATGGCGCGGCGGCGATGTTCTTCGGCCGCCTCGCGCCGGCCGTGCGCACCCTGATCTCGATCCCGGCTGGCCTGGCGGGGATGCGCAAGCGGGTCTTCCTGACTTTCACCGCGGCGGGCACGGCGCTGTGGACGCTGCTCCTGGCGAGCGCGGGCTACAAGCTCGGCGAGCACTACGAGCGGGTGGCCCACTGGATCGACCCGGTGGGCAACGCCGTCCTGCTGCTGGCGGTGCTCGTCTACCTCTACCGGCTGGTCACCTTCCGCCCGCATCGGGGGACGGAAGGCGCCGACTGACGGGGCGCTACTGCGCCACCGCCGCCTGGCCCTCGCGCCAGGCCCGCATCCGCTCGCCGTGCCGGCCGACTTCCAGCCGGGAGATGGCGCGCAGGTGCACCTCGTCCGGCCCGTCGGCCAGGCGCAGGGTGCGCATGCTGGCGTAGGCGCGGGCCAGGCCGAAGTCCTCCGACACCCCCGCCCCACCGTGCGCCTGAATGGCGTCGTCGATGATCTTCAGGGCCATCCGCGGCGCGGCGACCTTGATCATGGCGATCTCCAGCTGGGCGGCCTTGTTGCCCACCTTGTCCATCATGTCGGCGGCCTTCAGGCACATCAGCCGGGTCATCTCCAGGCTCAGCCGCGCCTCGCCGATGCGTTGCTCCCAGACCGACTGGTCGGCCAGCCGCTTGCCGAAGGCGACCCGCGACAGCAGCCGGTCGACCATCTTCTCCAGCGCCACCTCGGCCGCGCCGATGGTGCGCATGCAATGGTGGATCCGTCCCGGCCCGAGCCGGCCCTGGGCGATCTCGAAGCCCCGCCCCTCGCCCAGGAGCAGGTTCTCCACCGGCACCCGCACGTCGCGCAACACCACCTCGGCGTGGCCGTGGGGCGCGTCGTCGTAGCCGAACACCGGCAGCATCCGCACGACTTCGATCCCCGGCGAGTCCATCGGCACCAGGACCTGCGACTGCTGGGCG
>JAQVDF010000215.1 GCA_028698405.1 Phenylobacterium sp.
CGGCGATCTTCAGATAGGGCAGGCCCATGTCGGCGAAGGCGTTCACCGGGAACTCGCCCTCCCGACACTTGATCTCCTGCAGGCAAAGGACGTCGGGCGCCTGCTCGGCCACGAAGCGGGCGACGTGGTCGACGCGCATGCGGACCGAGTTGATGTTCCAGGTGGCGATACGGAGGCGCATGGCCGCTATCTAAGCGTCGCCGCAGCCCCGCGCCATGCGGCCCGGCGCGCCAGCGGTCCCTGTCGGCGAAGCCACACGAAAAACGCCCGGGCGCTGGAGAGGAGCCCGGGCGTCAAGTTGTCTCTCATGCCGCCGCCGGGAGGGGATGTTCCGGCACGGGTCCGGCTGGGCGCAAGCGTCACAGCCCTCGTGTGTGACATTATTGGAACGCGGCCGCACAAAGTCAACGATTGAGAATCGCCAACCCTTGCGTGTCGCCGAAATGCTACATCTTTGCGCGCCCGGCGCCGCGCGGACGCGGATCCTTGAGCACGAACAGCGAGTTCGCGAGCCCCGAGGTCGGCTGCAGGCTCGACAGGCGGATCCGCGTCGCCCCGCCCTGCGGGTCGGTCACCGTCCAGCCGGCCAGCCGCAGGGGCTTGTCGGTGAAGGTCAAGGTGATCTGGCCGTCCGCCGGCCGCTTGGAGTCGCGGGCGGTGATCGAGAAGCCGTCGGCGTGCCGCGTCACGCGCGTGATGGAGACGCCCCGGTCCAGCCGGATCTGCTTGGCCAGGAACAGGTTCAGCGGCGTCGCGCCCAGCGGATAGCTCTCGAAGGTCTTCAGCCGGGTGTTATGGATCGACACCAGCGCCCCATCGGAGACCACCAGCAGCCCGGCGGGCGCGTCGTAGGCGAACCGGGCCTTGCCGGGACGCTTCAGGTAGAGGTCGCCCTGGGTCACCGCCCCGCGCGGATCGGTCTGCACGAAGCGGCCCTTGGCCTCGCTGAGAGACTGCAGGTAGGCCACCGCCTTGTCCACCAGGGCCTTGTCCTGGGGCGAGAGGGCGCCTTGCGCCAGCGCCCCTTGGGCCGCGCCGGCGGCGGGCAGGGCCACGAGGCCGAGGGCCAGCACGCGGCGGGTCAGGGTCGAAGTCATCCAAGCTCCAATCGCTACTCTTCGGGCGGCGATAACGCACGTAGGGGCGATATGGCGCCACCGGAAGGCGCGGTTGTGGCGGATCGCACGTGAACCCGCGATGACCCCGGCGCTCGGACGGCGGTCAGATCGGCGGCGGGCCGGCCAGGATCTCGCGCTTGCCGGCATGGTTGGCCGGGCCGACGACGCCTTCGCGCTCCATCCGCTCGATCAGCGAGGCTGCGCGGTTGTAGCCGATCTGCAGCCGGCGCTGGATGTAGCTGGTGGAGGCCTTGCCGTCGCGGGTGACGATGGCCACGGCCTGGTCGTAGAGGTCGTTGCTGCCGCCCTCGCCGCCGAACTCGGCCGCGCCCTCCTCGTCCTCGTCGCCGCCGGCGGTGACCTCCTCGAGGTACTGCGGCTGGCCCTGCTCGCGCAGGAACTTGGCGACCGCCTCGACCTCCTGGTCGGCGACGAACGGCCCGTGCAGGCGGGTGATGCGGCCGCCGCCGGCCATGTAGAGCATGTCGCCCTGGCCGAGCAGCTGCTCCGCGCCCTGCTCGCCCAGGATGGTCCGGGAGTCGATCTTGGAGGTGACCTGGAAGCTGATCCGGGTCGGGAAGTTCGCCTTGATGGTGCCGGTGATGACGTCCACCGACGGCCGCTGGGTGGCCATCACCAGGTGGATGCCGGCGGCGCGGGCCATCTGCGCCAGCCGCTGCACGGCGCCTTCCACGTCCTTGCCGGCGACCATCATCAGGTCGGCGACCTCGTCGATCACCACCACGATGTAGGGCATCGGCTCGGGGTTGATCTTCTCGCTCTCGTAGATCGGCCGGCCGTTGTCGTCGAAGCCGGTCTGTACGGTGCGCTCGAAGTGCTCGCCCTTGGCCGCCGCCTCCTTCGCCCGCTCGTTGTAGGAGACCACGTTGCGCACGCCGATCTTGGACATCCGGCGGTAGCGGTCCTCCATCTCGCGCACCGTCCACTTCAGCGCGACGATGGCCTTCTTGGGGTCGGTGACCACGGGGGCCAGCAGGTGCGGGATGCCGTCGTAGACCGACAGCTCCAGCATCTTCGGGTCGATCATGATGAACCGCACCTGTTCGGGCGGCAGGCGGTAGAGGATCGACAGGATCATGGCGTTGACGCCCACCGACTTGCCCGAGCCGGTGGTCCCGGCGATCAGCAGGTGGGGCATCTTCGACAGGTCGGCGATGTAGGGCTCGCCGCCGATCGTCTCGCCGAGCGCCATCGGCAGGGCCAGCGTCGACTTCTCGTACTCCGGCGAGGCCAGCAGGTCGCGCAGGTAGACGGTCTCGCGCTTCTGGTTCGGCAGCTCGATGCCGATGGCGTTGCGGCCGGACACCACCGAGACGCGGCAGGCGGCGACGCTCATCGAGCGGGCGATGTCGTCGGCCAGGGCCACCACCCGGGCGCTCTTAACGCCGGCGGCCGGGACCAGCTCGTAGAGGGTGACCACCGGGCCCGGCCGGATCTGGTCGATCTGGCCGCGCACCCCGAATTCGGCCAGCACGCTTTCCAGCAACTGGGCGTTCTGGCGCAGAGCGCCTTCGTCGAACTGGCTGGCCCGCGGCTTGGGCTTCGCCAGCATGGCCAGTTCCGGCAGGGCGAACCCGCCGGGCCGGGCGAACTCGAAGCTGGCCTGGGCCTCGCGCACCTCGCGGCCGGACTCCCGCGGCGGCGCCTTGGGGGCCTTGATGCTGAGCGGGACGGGCGCGGCGGCCGGGGTGGCGGCGATCGTCGGGCCCTCGTCGTCCTCGGCCGCCTCGTCGACGTCGTGGTCGTCGGCCGCGGGCGCGGCGGCGGCCGGCGTGCGGATCTCGGCCGTCTTGCGGCGGGCGGCGGTCGCTTCGCGCGGCTTGCCGACGGGTTTGAACCTGGGCCGCGGAAGGCCGGAAAGCTGCGGCCGGGGCAGGGCGAGCGCATAGGCCAGGGTCGCGGCGGCCACGAGGCCGAGGACGCAGGCGGCGAACACGTCGGCGGCCGGCAGCCGGGCAAAGTCGAACAGCGCGCCGAACAGGCGCATCAGGGCGGCGCCCCAGAAGCCGCCCAGCCCCTCGGCCAGCGGCCAGGTCGCCGGCGGGGCGGGCAGCGCCAGGAGGCCGCTCAGCGCCAGGATCCCCACCGCACCGATCAGCGCCCGCCGGCGCAGCGCCTTGCGGGTCGCGTCCGGCTCCGGCGTCGAGACGCGGCTCAGGCCCAGCAGCACCATGATCAGCGCGGCGAAGCCCGAGGCCAGGCCGAGCGATTGCACGCCGATGTCGGCGATCACCGCGCCCGGACCGCCCAGCACGTTGGTCGGCGCATAGGCCGAGGCCGCGTTCAGGCTCGGATCGGCGGCGTTGTAGGTGGCCAGCGCCACTGCGAGAGCAACGCCGGCCACGGCGATCACGCCGCCGCGCAGGCGGGCGGTGTTCGGGTGCGACCAGGCCAGGGAGAGGATATGCAGCCCCAGCTCCACGCCCGTTCGCCGCGCCGTCCGCGCCATCAGACACCCCATGCCTTCAGTCTTTCCCCATCTCTGCCCGGGGGACGGTTAAGGCTCGTTTACTGTGAGGGCCGAAGCGTGGCCGGGGGACCCGATTTGGGGCCGGCGAACCGCGCGGGCCCGCCGCATTTCGGCCGCAAGGGTGAATGGGAGCTTACCGGAGGATCAGGCGCCGTTCAGGCGCGTTGGCGGAAGGTGGGGCCCAAATGCGCCTTCGGGCGCGCTGTTTTCGAGGCTCGCCCTCCATGACCTCGCTCCTTCGCCGGCGCCCGCTGCGTGCGGGCCTGCTGGCCGCCGCCGGTCTCAGTCTCGCCCTTTCGGCCTGCAAGCCGGAGGACGTCGCCTTCTGGAATCGCGAGGCCCCGCCGCCGCCCCGCCTGCCGCTCACGCTCGATGCGCCGCCACCGCCGCTGGCGCTCGCTCCGGACCCGCTGGAGCTGCCGCCCGCCCCGCCGGCGCGGGTGGGCCGCCTGGCCTCCTACAACGACGGCTACGCCTGGGCCGAACGCGCCTACGCGCTCGACGCGGCGTTCTATCAGGCGCCGCCGGACTACGGCTTCTACTACGACGACGTGCAGCCCTGGGTCTGGGAGACCGAGGACGACTGGGAACTCTACGCCGAGCCGATCGACCAGGGCTACCGCTACTACTATTACGAGCCGCAGGCCGCCTATCCCTACTTCGTCCGCGACGACGAGTTCGGCTACGGCTACGACGACGTCGGCCGCCTGGTGATCATCTACGATCTGGCCGGCCGCATCCTGCCGCAGAACATCCTCTACGAACGCGCCGACCATGCCGGCCGCTACTGGGCCCGGGCCAAGGCCCTGCGCCGCGCGGCCGAGCGGGAACGGCGGGTGCGGATCGAGGAGCGCCAGTGGCGCGCCCGACGGCCGGTGGTGGTCGAGACGCGCGCGGCCTGGATCGAGGCGGCGGCGCGCGAGGATCGCTGGCGCGCCTACCGCGAGCGCACCGGCGAACGCGAGCTGCGCCGCTTCCGCGAGGAGCGCGAGCGGCGCGAACAACTGGTCGCGCGCCAGGAACGGGCCGAGGAGCGCG
>JAQVDF010000216.1 GCA_028698405.1 Phenylobacterium sp.
GGGCCGAGACGGCGGCGCCAGCGCGCAGCGGCCGCTTGGCGGCCAGGCCGATCACCTGCACGGCGTCGGAAGGAGCGTCGGCGGGCGCCGCCGCGGCCCTGGCCCAGATCAGGTCCTCGGGAGCGACGATCTCGCCGGCCGCGAGGCTGCGGGCGTAGGTCAGCACCTCCACGTTGCCGCGCGAGGCGGCGGCAGAGGCAGGGGTGGAGGCGGCGGGGCCGTCGGCGGCGCGCACCGCGATCAGCCGGATGCCCTGCGCGTTCGCCCAGTCGAGGCCCGAGCGACGGGCGGCGGCCTGAACGGCGGCGGCGTTCAGCATCACCGAACGCCCGGACCGGGTGGCCACCGGTACGTTCGCCGCCTCGCCCGCGCCTTCGAACAGATCGCCGAGCGTGATGATCCCGTCGTGGTCGATCGTCTCGGCCCGCAGCACGACCGGCGTGGCGGCGCAGGCCCAGGAGGCCCAGAGGAGGCCGGCGAGGCCGGCGGCGGCCGCGATTTGTCTCACCTTGCTGACCATCAGCGGGTGACCTGATTGGCCGTCTGCAGCATTTCGTCGGCCGTGGAGATCACCTTGGAGTTCATCTCGTAGGCCCGCTGGGCGACGATCAGGGCGGTGATCTCGCTGACCGCGTCGACGTTGGAGGCCTCGATGTGGCCCTGGATCAGCTCGCCGATACCGTCCAGCCCGGGCACGCCGAGCGTCGCCTGTCCGGAGGCGGGGGTCTCCAGGTAGAGGTTGTCGCCGATGGCCATCAGCCCGGCGTCGTTGACGAAGGTCGCCAGCTCGATCTGGCCGAGCACCTGCGGCTCGGTCTCCCCGGCCAGCGCCGCCTGCACCTGGCCGCTCTTGGAGATGGTGACCGACACCGCTTCCTGCGGAATGGTGATGGCCGGCTCGATCAGATAGCCGTCCTCGGTGACCAGCTGGCCCTCGGCGTTGACCGAGAAGTTGCCGGCCCGGGTGTAGCCGATCTCGCCCGACGGCAGCTGCACCTGGAAGAAGCCGCGGCCGCCGATGGCCAGATCGTAGGGGTTTTCGGTGCGGGTCAGCGCGCCCTGCTGGTGAATTCGGTAGGTGGAGCCCGCCTTCACCCCGGCGCCGATCTGCACGCCCGTCGGCACCACCGTGCCCTGGTCCGACGACTGGGCACCCGGCATTTCCAGGGTCTGGTAAAGCAGGTCCTGGAACTCGGCCCGTTGGCGCTTGAAGCCGACGGTGTTCATGTTGGCGATGTTGTTGGAGATCAGGTCGACGTTGAGCTGCTGGGCGCTCATGCCCGTCGCGGCGGTGCGCAGAGCCTGCATCGTTCGAGCCCTTCCTTACTACTGCACGCGGCCCAGCCGCTCGACCGAGCGGCGGGCCAGATCCTGTTCGGAATCCATCATCTTGGAGATCGACTGGTAGGCCCGGTTGACCTCGATCATCCGGGTGATCTCGACGATGGGGTTGACGTTGGAGGCCTCCAGGAAGCCCTGCCGCACGATAGTCCTTTCGGCCGCCTGGGCGGGCAGGTTGGAGGCGTTCCGGAGCTGGTTGTCGCCGACCTTCTCCAGCACCGAGAGGTCGTCGAAGGTGAACACGCCGATCTTGCCGACCCGCTCCTCGCCCTGGCTGAGCGTGCCGTCGCTGGCGATGCTCACCGCCCCTCGCGCCGGGTCGATGAAGATCTCCTCGCCGCCCTCGCCGAGCACTGGATGGCCGGTCTGGGCGACCAGCCGGCCGGTCTCGTCCAGCCGGAAGCGGCCGTCGCGGGTGAAGCGGGCCCCGTCGGCCGCCTGAACCTGGAAGAATCCCTCGCCCTCGATGGCCAGGTCGAAAGCGCCGCCCGTCTCGCGCAGGGCGCCCTGGCCGAAGTCGCGCGCGACGCCGTTGGCGACCACGAACTTCACCGGCCGGGGGCCGTCGGCGGTGTGGGCCGGGGCGGCCGGCTCGGCCCGCGCCATCAGCGATTCGACCTTGAAGCCGGTAGTGTCGGCGTTGGCGATGTTGTTGGCCACGATGTCCAGCTCGCGGCGCAGCAGGATCTGCCGCGAAAGTCCGACATAGAGCGCGTTGTCCATCGTAAAGCTTCGCAGCCTTTTGCAGCCATCTGGTCGCAGGAGACGCTGCAAGCTTCGGGCCAACCCGAAACGCCAACGATTTCAGCAAACAAGACGGTTAACGACAGCCGGGCGGCGGAAATTTCCGGGCCGGGAATTGCCGCCTTAACAACCTCTAAAAACGACCCGTTAACCAATCGGCGCGCACACACACGGGACTAGGATTCTAAGGAACGCGCGCGTGTTCTGGAAAAAGAAGCCCAAGGCCGAAGCGGCCGAGGCGACCGAGGCCGACGTTCCCGAGACCGAAGGGGACGAAGGCGAAGCCGCCGAGGGCAAGAAGAAGCTTCCGCTGAAGCTCGTCCTGATGGCCGCCGCCGCGGCTCTGGTCGTGGTCGGCGGCGGCGGGACCGCGGCCTGGATGTACCTGGCGCCGAAAGGCGACGAGGCCGCACAGGGTCAGAAGGCCAAGAAGAAGGACGCCAAGGGCGGCCACGGCGCTGAGAAGGGCAAGGCCGCGCCGGGAGGGGCGATCGTCCGCGAGGGGCCCGACGGGGTCACCTTCTACACCCTGCCGGACATCGTGGTGAACATGCAGACGCCCGAGGGCCGGCCGACCTTCCTGAAGCTGAAGCTGACCTTCGAGCTGCCGGACCCGCATACCGTCGAGGTGCTCAACCCGAACATGCCCAGGCTGCAGGACATGTTCCAGACCTTCCTGCGCGAGCTGCGTCCGGAGGACCTGAACGGCAGTCAGGGCAGCTATCAGCTGCGCATGGAGATTCTGCGCCGCGTGAACCTCGTGGTCGCCCCGGCCAAGGTCAACGCGGTGCTCATCGAGGAGATGTTGATCAACTAGGCGCCCGCGCGCCTCGTGATTGTTCGGC
Organism: Phenylobacterium sp.; assembly: GCA_028698405.1. Taxonomy (GTDB): domain Bacteria; phylum Pseudomonadota; class Alphaproteobacteria; order Caulobacterales; family Caulobacteraceae; genus Phenylobacterium. Next base: position 2,931 of record JAQVDF010000216.1, read on the forward strand.
CATGAACGACCAGACCGATCCCCTGGCGGCCATCGCGGCCGCCGCCGCCGCCAACGCCGAGGCCGCCGAACGGGGCGAGCCGGGTCCCGGCGGATGGGAGGATGCGCCCGATCCCGAGTCGCTGATGAGCGCCGAGCGGATCCTCAACCAGGACGAGATCGACAGCCTGCTGGGCTTCGACCTCACCGAGGACGAGGCCGCCGAGCGGACCGGGATCCGGGCGATCATCAACTCCGCGCTCGTCTCCTACGAGCGCCTGCCGATGCTGGAGATCGTCTTCGACCGCCTGGTGCGGTTGATGACGACGTCCCTGCGCAACTTCACTTCAGACAACGTCGAGGTCTCGCTCGACAACATCTCGTCGATCCGGTTCGGCGACTACCTGAACTCGATCCCGCTGCCGGCGATCCTGTCGGTGTTCCAGGCCGAGGAGCTGGACAACTACGGCCTGCTGACGGTCGACTCCAACCTGATCTACTCGATCGTCGACGTGCTGCTGGGCGGGCGGCGCGGCACCGCGGCGATGCGCATCGAAGGGCGGCCCTACACCACCATCGAGCGGGTGCTGGTTCAGAAAATGGTCGAGGTGATCCTCGCCGACGCCAAGACCGCCTTCCAGCCGCTGCGCCCCTCGGAGCCGATCAACTTCACGCTCGACCGCCTGGAGACCAACCCGCGCTTCGCGGCCATCGCGCGTCCGAACAATGCGGCCATCCTGGTCAAGCTGCGGATCGACATGGAGGACCGCGGCGGCCGAATCGAGCTCCTGTTGCCCTACGCCACGCTGGAACCGGTCCGGAAGCTGCTGCTGCAGCAGTTCATGGGCGAGAAGTTCGGCCGCGACAACATCTGGGAAAGCCACCTCGCCACCGAGCTGTGGACCACGCAGATGGAGGTGCGGGCCGTCCTCGACGAGCTGCAGATCCCGCTCAAGCAGGTGCTGGAGCTGAAGGAGGGGGACACCCTGATGCTCAACGCCACGCCCGACAGCGTCGTCGAGCTGCGCGCCGGTTCGATCCCGCTCACCGTCGGCCGAATGGGTCGGCGCAACCACCACATCGCCGTGCGGGTCGAGGCGCCGCTGTCGCCGCTCGCCCGGCGCGCCGTGCAGAGGACGACGTGATGAGCGCCGTCGCGATCGCCCTGAACCTGTTGCTGGCGGCCCTGCTGGCTGGGGCCCTGGCCATGGGCTGGCGGCTGAACCAGCGCCTGAAGGCGCTGCGCGAGAGCCACGCCAGTTTCGCCAAGGCGATCGTCGACCTCGACGCCGCCGCCGCCCGCGCGGAAAAGGGCCTGGCCGAGTTGCGCGCCGGCGGCGACGAGGCGGTGGAGTTGTTGTCCGACCGCATCAAGAAGGGCCGTGAGCTGGCCGCCCGCCTGGAGAGCCTGACCGCCGCCGCTGAATCGACCCTGGCCAAGGCGCCCCAGCGGCCGCCGGTCGCCCGTGGCGAGGACGCCGACGACGTGCTGGAGCTGGGCGCCGATAGGCGCCTGGGCGCGCTGCTGGCCGACACCCAGCGTCGGCGGGCTCCGCCGGTCGCCGAGCCGCCGGCCCGCGCCGAGCGGCCGCTCACCCTGTCGCGGTCCCGCACCTTCGACGACGACCTGTTCGAAACCCCGGCCGACGAGGCCGGGCTCGGCAGTCTGAGGCTTCGCCGATGAGCCACCTGCCCCGCCTC
>JAQVDF010000217.1 GCA_028698405.1 Phenylobacterium sp.
GGCCACCGACAGCGGGTCGGCCAGGGCGCCGCGCTCCAGCTCCATGGCCATGAAGGCCGGCGAACCGGAGTAGGGCGAGCTGATCAGCCTGGCCGCCTACGCCGAGAAGCCGAAACGCGGATAGTAGTCGGGGTGGCCCAGCACGACGATGGCGTGGGCCCCGAAGTCGCGGCAGGTGTCGATGCCGGTTTCGATCAGCCGACCGCCCAGGCCCCGGCGTTGATGTCCCGGCCAGACGGCCATCGGCGCGAGGGCCGCGATCAGGCCGGTGCGGTCGGCCCACAGGCGGCTGAACAGGATGTGGCCGACCAGAGCGCCTTCGGCCTCGGCGACCAGCTCGAACATCACGTCGCCGTTGGCGCGCAGGGCCTCGATCAGCCGCGCCTCGTCGTCCTTGCCGAAGGCGGTCTCGTTGATTTCTCTGATGGCCGGGTGGTCGGCGGTGCGGGCGTGTCGGATCATGGCCGCCAGCTTAGGCGCGCCGCGCGCGGCTTTCACCTGCCGGATTGCATCAGTCCGCCGACACCCATTCGACCTCGGCGCCCAGCGCGTTGAGGTTCTCGACGAACTTCGGGTGGGCCCGCTGGATGGGGCTGGCGTTGAGGATGGTCGAGCGGCCGGGGATGCTGGCGGCGACCATGAACAGGGCGATGGCCACGCGAATGATGTAGGGGCTCTCCACCACCGCCGGGGTCAGCGGCTTGCCGCCGAAGGTGATCACCCGGTGCGGGTCGCACAGCACCGCATGGGCGCCGAACTTGGCGAGCTCGGAGGTCCAGCCGAGCGCGCCCTCGTAGACCTTGTTCCAGTACATCATCTGCCCTTCGGCCCGCACGCCGAGGGCGATGAAGATCGGCAGGAGGTCGACCGGCAGGTAGGGCCATGGCGCCGCCTCGACCTTCTGCAGGATGTGGCTGGTGAACGGCTCGCGCACCCGCAGCGCGCCGTTGGCCTTCACAGAAGACCAGCCGTTCTCGTGGCTCACCTCGACGCCGAACTTGGCGAAGGTGCGGTCGATCAGCGGAAACTGTTCGGGCTGGTCGTTGCGGACCCGGATCTCGCCGCCGGTGATCGCGCCCATGGCCAGGAATGTGGCGATCTCGTGGAAGTCGTCGCCGAGCGTGAACTCGCAACCGCCGAGCTGGTCGACGCCCTCGACCACCACCTGGGAAGATCCGCCCTGCACCTTGGCGCCCATGGCGTTGAGGAAGGCGCAGAACTCCTGCACGTGCGGTTCGGAGGCGGCGTTGGTCAGACGGCTGGTCCCCTTGGCCGTCGCCGCGCACATGATGAAGTTCTCGGTGGTCGTCACCGAGGCGTAGTCCAGCCAGTGGGCGGCGGCGGTGAAGCCCTTGGGGATGGCCATGGCGATGGCGTCGCCGCGGGTGGTCACCTGGGCGCCGAACCGCTCGAACACCTCGATGTGCGGGTCGATCTCGCGCACGCCGAGGGTGCAGCCCTTGATCTCGTCCTCCAGCGTGACCTCGCCGAACAGCGCCATCAGTCCCGGAACCAGCATCAGGAACGAGCGCATGTCGGCGGCCGGCAGGCGCGCCGCCTCGCGGTTGAGCTGTCCCCCATGATGGACCCTGAGGGCGCCGGTGTGGAAGTCCATCTCCACCCGGCTGCCCAGCCGCTCGAAGAAGGCCAGGATCTTGCGCACGTCGGTGATGTCGGGGACCCGGTGCAGAATCACCGGCTCGCGCGTCAGCAGCGTGCCGCAGAGGATCGGCAACACGGCGTTCTTGTTGGCCGAAGGCGTAATGGCGCCCTTCAGCGCCCGGCCGCCTTGGACGATCAGGTTGGTCATGCCGGGGCCTTTCTCCGGGGACGGGCGCGGGTCCGGCGGCCTACCAGGCGCCGATCTTCTCCGCCTCGGCGTGGCTGATCGGCTTGTGCGCCTTGGCGTGGTCCTCTTCGGCCAGGAAGCGCACCGCCTCCAGGGCGGCCATGCAGCCCATGCCGGCGGCGGTCACCGCCTGGCGGTAGACGTCGTCGGTCACGTCGCCGGCGGCGTACACGCCGGGGATGGCGGTCGAGGCGGCGCCGGGCTTCACCTTGAGGTAGCCGGAGGCGTCCATCTCCAGCTGGCCCTGGAAGAGCTGCGAGGCGGGGGCATGGCCGATGGCGATGAACACCCCGTCGGCCGCCACTTCGCGGGTCTCGCCGGTCTTCACGTTCTTCAGCCGCACGCCGGTCACGCCCATCGGATCGGTCGCGCCCAGCACCTCGTCGACGGCGCTGTCCCAGATCACCTCGACCTTGGGATTGGCGAACAGCCGCTCCTGGAGGATGCGCTCGGCGCGGAACTCGTCGCGCCGGTGGACGACAGTGACCTTGGAAGCGAAGTTGGTGAGGAACAGGGCCTCCTCCACGGCGGTGTTGCCGCCGCCGACTACGACCACTTCCTTGCCGCGGTAGAAGAAGCCGTCGCAGGTGGCGCAGGCGGAGACGCCGAAGCCCTGGAACCTCTGCTCGCTCTCCAGGCCCAGCCACTTGGCCTGGGCGCCGGTGGCGATGATCAGGGTCTCGGCCAGCCAGACCTCCCCGGAATCGCAGACGGCGCGGAACGGCCGTTGGGAGAGGTCCACCTCGGTGACGATGTCGCTGACGATCTCGGTCCCGACGTGGCGCGCCTGGGCCTCCATCTGCTCCATCAGCCATGGCCCCTGGATGGCCTCCGCGAAGCCCGGATAGTTCTCCACATCGGTGGTGATGGTCAGCTGTCCGCCCGGCTGGATCCCGGCGATCAGCACCGGCTTGAGCAGCGCTCTGGCGGCGTAGATGGCGGCCGTATAGCCGGCGGGACCGGAGCCGATGATCAGGCAGCGGGTGGTGCGGGGGGAAGCGTCCTTGGCCATGCGCCCTATGTAGTGCGGATTCTGCCCGCATGCGACGGGTCAGGGGCGCGCACGCGATCCTCGAGACTTCCTTCCTCTTCGTGGGGCGGGCGGTCCCCCTCCTGCGCAGCGGCGGCAGGTAGGGCGTAGCGCTACTCGACCACCATGTAGGAGATCAGCGGGTTGGACGGGTCGCGGCGCAGGGCGTGGCGGGAGAGGCCGAGGATTTCGCGGACGGCGACCGTCTCGCCGGGGAATTCGGGGCAGTTGAGCTCGTCGAACGCCAGCACCGTGCCCTTGGTGATGTAGGGCAAGAGCGCCTCCAGGCAGGCCTTGGTCGGCTCGTAGAGGTCGAAGTCGAAGTAGGCGAGGGCGACGACGGTCTCGGGATGGTCGGCGAGCCAGGCCGGCAGGATTTGCGTCGCATCGCCTTCGACCAGCTCGAACTTGCGCTTCTGCGGGATGGGGGCGTTGCGCTCGTGAATGCCGAGGATTTCCTCCAGCCGCCCCTTCCAGCCGTCGGCGACGCCATAGTCGCCGGCCCGGACCTTGCCGCCGTCGAGCTCGCTCACCGACGGAAAGCCCGAGAAGGTGTCGAAGCCGACGATCCGGCGGTTGTAGTTGAACGGCTCCAGCATGCCGCGCAGGGCCGAAAACAGGGCCAGGTTCTGACCCCAGCGCACCCCGAACTCCATGATCACGCCGTGCACCGGCAGAATCTGTTCGTAGAGCTTCTGCATGAACAGGATGCGGGCCAGGGTCTGTCGGGTGAGGAACAGGCCGAGGTTGTCCAGCAGCTCACGGTCCGGCACCTCGCAGGCCCGCAGCCGCGCAGCCAGGGCCAGCTTGTCGTCCACCTCGGCGGAGGTCGACCCGACGATCACGCGGGGCGGGGCGGGCTCGCTCATCTCAGCCTCCTTGCTCAGGATTTGCGGAACAGCCACCAGGTGACGTCGTCGATGCCGGTGACCCGCTTCCAGAAGAAGCCGTAGTCGATCAGGGTCAGGCCGGGGAAGCGGTCCATGTAGAGGCCGCCGAAGTCGTTCTTGAACAACAGCCCCTCGTGCCCTCGGTAGGGGACGGCCTCCGGCCGCGGCGAGAAATACTCGGCGCACATGATGTACTTGGACGAGACGCGGTGGATCTCGTCGAGGGTAGCCGGCAGCCGATCCGGCTCCACATGGATCAGCACCCCGCTGGTGAAGGCCAGCTCCACCGCCCCGTCCGGCAGGGGGATGGAATCGCCGAAGCCGGCGAACAGCCGCTCGGGCGGCAGCACCTTGTCTGCCACCAACCGGTCGCGGGCCGCCGGATTGGGCTCGATGGCGTAGAGCTCGGCCTCCCACAGGCTCGGCAGGACGCGCAGGTTGATCCCGAGGTTGGGCCCGACTTCCAGGATCGAGGCCGGGGGCTCGGCGCCGAAGGCCTCGCCGATGCGGGCCCACATGCGGGTGCGGTCGCGCAGCGCCTGGGCGTCGGCCTGGTTGCGGGCCGTGTAGGCGGCGCCGAACTCGCCGGACCAGGCTTCCCGGGGCGTCAGGGCGGTGTCGGACATGGCGGCTCCTAGCATGCAGAAAGCGGGGCGGGGGTCAGAAAGGCGGTCAGGCTGCGGCCGAGGCCGACCTCGGCCATGGCGCGGTAGAAGGCGAGGGCCTCGGGGCCGGGCGGCTCGCGCACCTGCAGGAATCCGTATTCGTGGCGGACGAGCCGCGGATCGCCACTCATCGCGCAGCCGCGTCCTCGGCTGGGACGGTCAGCTCGAAGG
>JAQVDF010000218.1 GCA_028698405.1 Phenylobacterium sp.
GACCACCTTCTTGGCGAAGGCGACGGCGCCCTCGCGCAGCTTGCCCTCTTCGACCAGCTCGTCGATCAGGCCCATGGCGTTGGCCGCCTTGGCCGGCACGTGCTCGCCGCTGGTGACCATCTGCAGCGCCTTCTCGACGCCGACGATGCGCGGCAGGCGCTGGGTGCCGCCGGCGCCCGGCAGCAGGCCGATGTTGACTTCCGGCAGGCCGACCCGGGCCGAGGGGACGGCCACCCGGTAGTGACAGCACAGGGCGACTTCCAGGCCGCCGCCCAGCGCGGTGCCGTGGATCGCGGCGACCACCGGCTTGGAACAGCCCTCGATGGCGTCCTGCACTTCCTGCAGCGACGGGTCGCCCATGGCCCCGCCGAACTCGGTGATGTCGGCGCCGGCGATGAAGGTGCGGCCTTCGCAGATCAGCACCACAGCCTTGGCGTTGGCGTCCGAACACGCCTGCTGGAAGGCGGCGTGCAGCCCCTCGCGAACCTTCTGCGAGAGGGCGTTCACCGGCGGCGAGTTCAGGGTAACGATCGCCACATCGCCTTCGACCGTCAGGTCAGTCACCGGATTGATCGCAGTCATCTTGAGCGTCCTCAGGGGCTGTCACGGCCGTACGACGAACTCGCCGGCCGCAAATTCAAACGCGTGTTAGCCGCCCGCCAGCGGGCGCGCCACTCAATTATGTCGCAGGCCGCAGCTAGCGCCCGGCCAGCAGCCTGCGGCTGACCTGGGCCTGGTCGGCGAGGAAGTCCAGCACCGCCTGGACCCGCGGCGCCGAGCGTAGGTCGCGGTGCACGACCAGCCACAGGCCAAGGCTCAGCTGCGGATCGCCCGGCTCCACCCGCTCCAGGAGCGGGTCGGGATCGCCGAGGAAGCACGGCAGCACTGCGCAGGCGAGGCCTGACCTCGCCGCCGCCTGGTGCGTGGAGAAATCTCCGGCCCGCAGGACCGGCGCCCGGCCGCCGAGCCGGGTCTCCGCCAGACGGGCGATGGCGGTGCGGGCCGGCTGCTCGTGGAAGGCGATCCAGGCGCCGGGATCGATGTCGGCGCCCCGCAGCCGGTAGCCGGCGAAGGCCACCTCGCCCACCCGCCGGGCCCGCAGGTCGCCGCCTTCGGGCCGGGCCAGCCTCAGGGCCACGTCCGCCTCCCGCCGGCCGAGGCTGACCACCTCCGCGCCGGCGAAGATCTCGATCTGGATGGCCGGGTGCTGTCGGTGGAAGGCCGCCAGGCGCGGGGCCAGCCAGCCGCTCGCCAGGGACTCGGTGGTGGAGACGCGCACCAGGCCCGATGGGGCGGTCGGCGCGCCCTCGGCGAACCGGGCGATGTCGTGGGCCGCCGCCTCCAGCGGCAGGGCCCGCTGGAGGATCGCCTGGCCGAAGGCGGTGAGCGCATAGCCCTCGCGCGAGCGGTCGAACAGCAGCTGGCCCAGCGACCGCTCCAGGTCGGACACCCGCTTGATGACGGTGGACGGGCTGGCCTTCAGCTCGCGCGCCGCGCCGGTGGCCGTCCGCGCCTTGGCGACGGCGAGGAAATACCGGAGATCCTCCCAGTCCATATTCGGAAATTCGAACGTGGCGTTGGGAAGGTCAACGCTGACGCAGCGTGCGGCCGGGCATAGTTGCTCGGCTCCACTTCTCGAAGGGAGCCCACGACCATGACCAAGGTCGCCATCGTCTATCACTCCGGCAGCGGCCGCACCGGCCTGCTGGCCCAGGCGGTCCACCGCGGCGCCGCCCGCGTCGAAGGCGTCACCGCCGACCTCCTGCGCATCGTCCCCGAACAGCTCGACCGCCGCACGCGCTGGCGGGACGAGGAGACGATGCGCACGCTGCAGGACGCCGACGGCGTCATCTTCGGCTGCACCACCCTGATGGGCATGCCGAGCGCCCCGTTCAAAGCCTTCATGGAAGGCTGTTTCGATCCCTGGTGGGTGCAGGGCTGGAAGGACAAGTTCGCCGGCGGCTTCACCAACTCGGCCTCGCTGAACGGCGACAAGACCAACACCCTGATCCAGCTCCTGGTGTTCGCCGCCCAGATGGGAATGATCTGGATCCCCATGGGCGACCATCCCGGCGCCAACTGGAGCGGGGCGGGCGTCGACGACGTCAACCGCCTGGGCTCGTTCCTCGGGCCGATGAGCCAGAGCCTGGCCGATCTGCCGGTGGAGCAGGCCACCCCGCCCAGCGACCTCGTCACCGGCGAGCGCTACGGCGAGCGGTTCGCCCGCATCGTCCGCCACTGGGTGCAGGGCGGCGAGTTCCCCACCGAACGCTACGTCGACAAGGCGACCTCCGCCGCGCGCCTGCGCCAGGCCGCGGCGACGGCGGCGGCGTGAGAGCAGGAGGCGAAGCGATGATCGTCAATACTGTGGCGCTGGCTGCCCGCGTGGGGCTCGCCGCCTTCGGACCCGGTCGGTGGACCCTCGCGGCCCTGCCCTGGCCGGACCTGCCCCGCACCACGGCCCGCGGCTGAGCGGTTTGTCTCGGCCCTCCCCTCCGCTAGCCTTGCGCCATCGCGGAGGGGAGGAGCCCGAACATGAACGTCGCAGACCTGTTCTCGCTGAAGGGGCGCACCGCCCTGGTCACCGGCGGCTCGCGGGGGATCGGCCGGATGATCGCCGAAGGCTTCCTGGCCTCCGGCGCCAAGGTCTACATCTCGGCCCGCAAGGCCGAGGCCTGCAACGCCGCGGCCGAGGAGATGTCGAGCCTGGGCGAGTGCGTCTCGCTGCCCCAGGACATCTCGACGGTGGAAGGCTGCCACGCCCTGCGCGACGCCCTGCTGGCGCGCGAGGACAGGCTCGACATCCTGCTGAACAACGCCGGGGCGGCGTGGGGGGCGAAGTTCGAGGAGTTCCCCGAGCAAGGCTGGGACAAGGTGCTCGACCTGAACCTGAAGAGTCCCTTCTTCATGACCCAGGCGCTGCACCAGGCCCTGGCCAAGGCCGCGACTCCGGAGCGGCCCGCGAAGGTGATCAACATCGCCTCAATCGACGGCATCCAGCTGAACCCGATGGAGACCTACTCCTACCACGCATCCAAGGCCGGCCTGATCTATCTGACCCGCCGGATGGCCGCCCGGCTGATCCGCGATCGGATCGTGATGAGCTGCATCGCGCCCGGCCCCTTCGCCTCGCAGATGAACCGGGCCGCCCGCGACCAGGCCGAGGAGGTCGGGCGACGCGTCCCGCTGGGCCGTATCGGAACCCCGGAGGACATGGCCGCCGCGGCCATCTACCTGGCCTCCCGGGCCGGCGACTACGTGGTCGGCGACACCATCGCGGTGGACGGCGGCGTGGCGCTGGCCACCCTGCCCGCACGCGGAATCAGCGGTGACCCGGACTAGGGCCGAGACGTCGAAAATCCGCATCCGGCCGCTTGCGGCAGGCATGGGCCGATCCTATTTGCGAATCGTTCGCAACAGAGATCGACCCATGCAGTTCGCCAAGAAGACGCTGACCTACAGCCTGACCCACCTGATCGTGGCGGTCTCGGTGGCGTTCGCGCTCACCCGAGACTGGCGGGCGGCGCTGGCCATCGGGATGATCGAACCGATCTTCCAGACCCTCGCCTTCGCTCTGCACGAGCGCGCCTGGCAGCGCGTCGAGGCGCGCGCCGCCGCGCCTGGAACGCGCACGCTGCGTGGCCGTTCGGCGGTTGAAGCGTGAAAGCCAAGAGGGAGACCCAAGCCATGGCCGACGGGATCAACACGGGACTGGGCGCTCAAAATCGCGCCGCCGTCGCACAGGGGCTTTCCAAGCTGCTGGCGGACACCTATGCCGTCTACCTGAAGACCCACGGCTATCACTGGAACGTGCGCGGCCCGAACTTCGCGGCCCTGCACCAGCTGTTCATGGAGCAGTACACCGAGATGTGGAACGCGATCGACGACGTCGCCGAACGCATCCGCGCGCTGGGCGAGTTCGCTCCGCAGGGCTACCGCTCCTTTTCCAACCTCTCGTCGATCGCCGACGGCGACCCGGAAAAGGGCGCCGAGGACATGCTGCGCGAACTGCAGCGCGACCACGAGACCGTCGTCGCCACCGCCAGGGCCGCCCTGCCCGCCGCCCAGGAAGCGGGCGACGAGGTTACGGTCGGCCTGATCTCCGACCGCCTGGAAGCGCACGAGAAGCACGCCTGGATGCTGCGCGCCTCGCTCGGCGGCAAGTGACGGACGGGCGGTGAGGGGGGTGGCGCGTGCAGCGATCGGGGCGGGTCTGGCCGTCGTCCTGACCGGCCCGGCCTCGGCCGGCGACATCGTGCTGCCCGACCGCGAGGCCCGCCTCGCCGCCCACGCCCGCCTCGAGGCCCTGCGCCGCAACCTCGACGCCAATCCCAGCGCCACCGCCGTGCTGCGCGCCTGGTGCCGCGAACACGGCCTGGCCGCCGAGCCCGACATCCGCGCCGTCGCCGATCGCGGCGCACAGAAGCCGCTGCGCCCGGAGGACCGGCTGGCGCTCGGCGTGCAGCCGGGCGAGGCGATCGGCTACCGCCGGGTCCGCCTCACCTGCGGCGAGCGGGTGCTGTCCGAGGCCGACAATTGGTACCGGCCGGCCGAACTCACCCCGCAGATGGTACAGACGCTGGATACGACCGACAC
>JAQVDF010000219.1 GCA_028698405.1 Phenylobacterium sp.
AGCCTGGACCCGCGTCCTCTGGCGCGCCTGGACCAGCCGCCAGCCATACGACCCGGCCAAGCACGTCGGCGCCAAGCCCTTCATGGCCCCGCTCAGCGCAGGTGGTTGACACAGGAAGTCTCATGCGTTCACCTTGACGTCGAAGATGGATTTCAGGTTCGGGCGGCCGGCGGTGAGCGCGACCTGCAGCTCACGCGGGGAAAGGCCCCGGCGCGGGCCGGCGTCGGGCGACGGCGGCGGCATGTAGGGCGGCAGCGGCGCGCCGGGGCCGGTCGCGAACATCCCGACCTGCCGGGCCAGGACAGCCTGCGCGGCGGGCGTGAAGAGCCATGCCTTCAGCAGGCGTGCGGCGTTCGGGTGCACCACGTTGCGGCTGATCGCGGCCCCGAACGGGACCAGGGTCGAGAAGTCCGGCGGGAAGACGATGGCCACCGGCGCGCCCAGCTTCCGCTGGCGCAGCACCGTGGGCAGGTAGGCCCAGAGCTGGATGTCCTGCCGCCCCTGACTGACGTAGGTGACGCCCGCCTCGATGCCGGCGTAGGCGCCTTTGTCGCGCAGTGCCTCGAGCTGCGCCCGGGTCACCCGCCCCTGGTGGAGCAGGTCGGTGATCGCGACATCGGTGGTGCCGTTCTGGGTGGCCGGCCGGATGTAGGTGTAGCGCTTGCGCCAGCGCGGCTGGAGGATGTCCTCGAAGGTCCTCGGGACCGCCTCCGGCGGAACGGCGCGGGTGTTGTAGGCCAGGCCGAATGCCTTGGCCAAAGGGTAGTCCACCAGCCCCTCGGGATCGCGCCAGCGGGGCTCGAACTCCGCGACGGACTTCGGTGAGAACGGCAGGAAGTAGCCCTTGTCGGCGATGTCCTCGACGATGTTGACGGGCGGCAGGTAGACGTCGCCGAACCGCCGGCCGGTGGCGGTCTCGGAGTCGATCCGGATCATCACCTGACTGGGCGAGATGTGCGAATAGACGGCCGTCAGGCCCGGGAAAGCGTCCTGGAAGGCGCGCCACAGCGGCTGCCACTCGCTGTCGCCCGTGCAGCTGTAGAGGGTGACCTTCTCCTCCCCGGCCGCGAGCGCCCGGCGGTAGAGCTCGGTCATCTCGGCCCGGGCCTCGGCCGAGCCGGTCAGGCCGAGCGGCGCCGCCCGCGCGGGATCGGCGGGCCGGCGTGCGGCCGGCGTCTCGCAGCCGGCCAGCGGCAAGGCTGCGAGGCCCATCAGGAAGGCGCGCCGGCTGGTCATGCCGCCTCCTCGCGCAGGGCGGGCGCCGGTTCCGGAGAAGCCGGGATCAGCACCACGTCCGACGGCTTGGCCCACAGGTGCACGGTCTCGCCGTTCACCGGCCGGCCGGGGGACCAGCGGTCCGCCGCCAGCGTGGCGAACAGAACCTGGCCGCCCACCGCCACCCGGGCGCTGTAGCGGTCGCCCAGGTAGGTGACGGCCTGCAGCACGCCGACCAGCGCGTTGGGACCGGCCTCGGTCGCATCGAGCGACACGTGCAGCCCGCTGGCGCGGATGGCGGCGCAGCCGCGGGCGCCGGCCAGGGCGGGGGCCACCCAGCGGCCGGTCAGCGGCCGCAGCCAGCCGTCGGGCCGGAAGCCGCCGCCGACCTCCAGCGTGCCGTCCAGCAGGTTCTCATAGCCGACGAACTCGGCGACGAAGCGGCTCTTTGGCGACAGGAAGATCTCCGTCGGCGGGCCGAGCTGCTCGACCTCGCCGTGGTTCAACACCGCCACCCGGTCGGCCAGCGCCAGCGCCTCGGCCTGGTCGTGGGTCACGTAGATGGAGGTCGAGCCGGCTTCGTCGTGAATCCGCCGCAGGTCGTGCCGCAGGCGGAAGCGGAGCTGGGCGTCGAGGTTCGACAGGGGCTCGTCGAACAGCACCAGCCGCGGGCTGGCCGACAGGGCGCGGGCCAGGGCCACCCGCTGCTGCTGACCGCCGGACAGTTGCGAGGGAAAGCGGCTCTCGAGCCCCGAAAGGCCGACCAGGTCCAGCACCTCGTCCACCCGCCGGGCGATCTCGGCGCGCGGGATCTTCGGCCGCCGCCGCTCGAGCGGATAGGCGACGTTCTGGGCGACCGTCATGTGCGGCCACAGGGCGTAGCTCTGGAACATCATTCCGAGGCGGCGCGCGTTGGGCGACGCGAAGACGCCCCGCGCCGCGTCGGCCACGACCTCGTCGCCGATCTGGATGATGCCTTCGGTCGGCTCCTCCAGGCCCGCGATGGCGCGCAGGGTGGTGGTCTTGCCGCAGCCGCTGGGCCCCAGCAGGACGAAGAACTCGCCCGAGGCGATCTCCAGGTCGATCCCGTTGATCGCGCCGCGCTTGGGCGCGACGACGCCGGGGGCCCGGCCGGGGAAGTGCTTGTGCAGGTTGCGCAGAATGACCCTGGTCATGAGCGGTCCTTTGCGAGGGAGGAGAGGCGGCGCCGGGCGAGGCCCGAACCGGCCTTCAGCACCGCGTAGCCGCCCAGGCCGACCCCGGCCTTGGCCAGCAGCGTCAGCATCAGGAGGGCGCAGGCCATGGAGAAGTCGCCGCGGTTGTTGAGGTCGTAGATCACCGCCGCGATAGGCCGTTGCCCCGGCGCGTCGAGCAGCAGCGGCACGTCCAGGTTTCCGGAGGTCAGGATGGCGGCCATGAACCAGCCGGTCAGGAAGCTGGGGGCGATGAGCTGCAGGGTGACGTCGGCGAGCGCGCGCGGGCCCGAGGCGCCTGAGGTGCGGGCCGCCTCCTGCAGGTCGGGCGAGATCTGCGCCATCGCCGCCCCGGCCGCCTGCATGGCGAATGGCATGACGCAGGCGATCATCGCCAGGCCGGTCAGGTAGATGGTGCCGTAGAGCTGCTGCAGGCCGGGGGTCGAGACGAAGGCCCAGGCGATGGCCAGCGCCGTGACCACCCCTGGCATGGCCAGGGGGATCAGGGTGGTGAAGCGGATCACCACCGCGGTGCGCGCCCCGCCGGCGCGGCCGGCCTGCACGGCGGCCACCGCCAGGCCCATGGCCGCCAGGCCGACGCTGGCCGACAGGGCCAGGGTGGTCAGCAGCGAAGGGACGACCCGCTGAATCCGCAGAACCTCGGCGTAGTTCCGCAGCGACAGGTTCTCGTAGACGCCGGGGAAAGGCTGGATCGAGCTGAAGGCGACCGAGCCGATCGGCGCGACGGCGGCGGCGAACAGATAGAGGCCGATCAGCGCGCCGAACACCCAGCGCAGCCGGCCGAGCTTCAGCCGCTGGCCCTCGCGGGCCTTGCCCCCGACGGTGAAGAAGCTGCGCGTTCCCAGGATCTTCGCCTGCAGGAAGCTGAGCGCGGCGATGAGCAGCAGAAGGCTGAGCGACAGCACGCTGGCGCGGGCGTAGTCGGGCTCCGCGGCGACGGTGATGAACTCGAAGATCCGCGTGGTGATGACCTGGATGTCCTGCGGCCAGCCCAGGATGACGATCATGTCGAAGGCCTGCAGGCCGGTGACGACGCCCAGCAGGATCGCCCCGGTCAGCGCCGGCGCCAGGATCGGCAGATTGATCCGCCAGAAGGTCTCGAAGGTTCCGGCTCCGGCGGTCAGCGAGGCCTCGTCGTGAGAGGGGTCGAGCGCGCGGAACGGCCCGATCAGGAACAGGTAGATGACCGCGACCTTCTTCAGCACCATCACGCCGAGCAGGCCGCCCCAGGTCTCGATGTCGATGAGCGTCAGGTTCTCGAGGCCGGTGAGGCTGCGGGCGATCTGGTTGAACAGGCCCGTGTAGGCGTTGCCCAACAGGGCGTAGCCGACCGCGTAGAACAGCCCGGGCGTGGCGAACATCACCACGATCGCCGGAGTGATCCAGCGCCGGAGCGGAGCGTCGGTGCGCTCCGACAGGAAGGCGAGGCCGGCCGCCAGCAGCGCCGCCGCCGCCGTCGTGACGAAGGAGATGGTCAGCGAGTTGGCGACCGACTCGCGCACGGCCGGGACGTTGAAGACGCTGCCCCACGCCTTCAGCGTCCACTCGCCCGGAAAGCCCGGCGCGGCCGTGCGGAAGCTGCCGACGGCGAGCATCGCCAGCGGCCACACCAGCAGCACGAACAGCACCGCCAGGACCGGCGCGAAGCGCACCGGGGCCGCCCTGCCAAGCCGCCGCAGGTGCGGGCCGAGGGGGCTGTCGAAGGTCGCGGCCGGCGCGGTCACGTCAGGCGGCCTCGGTGCGCGGCGCCGGACGCCAGCGGATCACCGGATGCTCGCCCCGCAGCACGATCTGCTGCAGCAGGCGGCGCTTCTCGGGCGAGAACGGGTTGCGCCGGTGCAGCACTCCGCGGTTGTCGAAGATCACAAGGTCGCCCGGCCGCCAGTCCTGTTCCCACTGGAACCGCTCCTGGGTCGCGCGGGCCCAGACCTCGTCCAGCAGCTTCTCGGACTCCTCGACCGGAAGGCCGGTGATGTAGGCGTGCATGCGCCGGCCGAGGAACAGGGCCGGGCGGCCGGTCTCCGGGTGGGCGGAGACCAGCGGGTGGACGCGACCCGGGGAGGTGGTGACGTCCGTGATCTCGTCGAAGCCTTCGACGAGACCAGCCGCGTTGGCGGCCCCGCTGTTCTTGAGCGAGAGCTCGGAGAGC
>JAQVDF010000220.1 GCA_028698405.1 Phenylobacterium sp.
CCTTGGCCACCTCGGCCTCCAGCTCCTTCAGGTGCTTGAGCGGGCGGGCGGCGACGCAGTCCGGGAACTCCGCGAGCGTTCCCGCCCGGCGCAGGTGGACATTCTTCACCTCGAGGTAGCAGGGCGCCCGCCCGTCCTCCTCCAGCAGGAAGTCGACCCGGCTGGCGGCGCCGTACTTCACCTCGCGGCGGACGCGCGCGTAGCCGGAGAGCTCGGGAATGGCGTCCTCCGCCAGCGCCTCGGCCACCAGGCGGTTCGGATGGAGGGTGTTGATGCCGACCAGGCCCCCATCGACCTCGATCAGCTCCAGCGTGTGGGCGAGCTTGCGCTTGGGATCGTCGGATTTCGAGAGCCACACCGGCAGGCCGGGCGCGTTCAGCCCCAGCATGGCGCCGGAGTTGGGACAGTTGGCGGTGACCGGCGTGCCGTCGTCCAGCACCACGTCGGCGAAGAAGCGCTTGTAGCGCTGCACCAGGCGCCCGGGAATCAGCGGGGCGGGAAAGTCCATGGCCTGCCGCTAGCCGAGCCGGCCGGCGCGGGCAATCGGCACGGCGACGCGCATCGCCCGCGCGACGCATACCGGCGCTTGCCTAAGCCCGCAGGCAGGGGCTAGCAGGGTCGGGAGCCAGGCGGGAGACGACATGGGCAGACCGGGCGGCGGGGCGACGAGCGCGGCGGTGCTGATCATCGGGGACGAGATCCTCTCCGGACGCACCCAGGACACCAACCTGCGGGACATCGCCAAATACCTCGCGGCGCGGGGCGTGGACCTTCTGGAGGCCCGCACCGTGCCCGACGTGCTGGAGGAGATCGTGGCGGCGCTGAACGCGCTGCGGTCGCGCTACGACTATGTCATCACCACCGGCGGCATCGGCCCGACGCACGACGACATCACCGCCGATGCGGTGGCCGCCGCCTTCGGCGTCGAGCTGGTCGAGCATCCCGAGATCATCGCCATGCTGGAGTCCCGCTGGGGCGAGGGCGGCCTGACGTCGGCTCGGCGGCGGATGGCCCGCGTGCCTGTCGGCGGCGAGCTGGTGAAGAATCCGGTGGCCGGCCCGCCCGGCTTCACCATCGGCAACGTCTTCGTGCTGGCCGGCGTGCCGCAGATCATGCGCGGCATGCTGGAGGACGTGGGCCCGCGCATGAAGGGCGGCGCGGTGGTGGTCTCGCGCACCCTGCGCGTCGAAGGCCACGGCGAGGGGGCGATCGCCGACACCTTCGAGCGCATCGCCAACACCCACCCGGAGATGAGCCTGGGCAGCTATCCGTTCTACGGCGAGGGCGGGTTCGGCACGAACCTGGTGCTGCGCGGGCGCGACCCGGCCGAGGTGGAGCGGACCCTCGGCGAGCTCGTCGAGGCGCTGAAGGGCGTGGGCGTGGAAAGCGTCAGAGAGGTTCCCACGGCCTGAGGTCCCCGGGGCCACCGAGGCGGAACGCCATTCGCCACTCTCCGTTCTGGTGTCTGACACAGAGGAGAGTTGTCCCCATGGCTACCGAACGCGTGACCGACCGGACCGACGGCCTGACCAGCGAACGCACGGTCGAGCGCCACGACGGCGGCGGAACTACCTATGTCGAGCGCGGCGGCTCCGGCATCGGCGGCGTGATCATTGGCATCGCCGTCCTGGCGCTGGTGGCGATCATCGCCTTCTTCCTGCTGAACATGAACCGCCAGGAGGCGATGGAGACCCAGGCCATCACCGGCGCGGCGAACAGCGTGGCCGAGAGCGTCGGCGGCGCGGCCGACAGCGTGGGCGACGCCGCCCAGAGTGCGGCCCAGTCGGTGAATCCTGCCCAGTAACAGCGTTGCGGCGGGCGGCCCCGCACGGGGGCCGCCGCCGCCTCGCGCGCCCCTCGACGCTGAGGCCTCGGGGGATTAAGCCCAGTTCCGGCCGGGGACATGGCGGAACTGGTAGACGCAAGCGACTTAAAATCGCTCGGGCCTCGCCCGTCCGGGTTCGATTCCCGGTGTCCCCACCACGTGACCCTGGACCTGCGCCCCTGCGGTTTGCAATGGTCCGGTCGCGACGTCCGGCCGGTCCCGATCCCTGTCCGGGGGCGGGATCGATCGCCGGCCCGTCCGCGTTTTCGGCGTGGAGG
The DNA here is from genome assembly GCA_028698405.1 of Phenylobacterium sp. Lineage (GTDB taxonomy): Bacteria > Pseudomonadota > Alphaproteobacteria > Caulobacterales > Caulobacteraceae > Phenylobacterium. The sequence goes on from JAQVDF010000220.1 coordinate 2,104, forward strand.
CTCTGCCGGTCGGGCGGAGACGGGGAGGCGCGAGGAGGATGTCCGGTGCCTGGCTCGAAGCGAGCGTAGCGGCGCCGATCGCGCCGGCAGGCGGCTCGGCATGCGCCGTTTCCGTCGGCGCGCGGTTTGCAGCGCCACCTTCACAGTCTATTGAACCGTTCAAAAATGAGCCGGCCGACGAACCCCGACCGGGGCGTTGGAGTTCCGGGCGTCTGCCAGCGGCGGAGGAGTATTGATGACCGAATCGCGCGTACCGGCCGGCCTTGAGCCTGCCCCCACCCGGCATGCCAAGCTGGTCGAATGGGTTCGGCAGATCGCCGAGCTGACCAAGCCGGACCAAGTCCGGTGGTGCGACGGGTCGGACGAGGAGTGGAACGAGCTCACCGCCGAACTGGTGAAGTCGGGGACGCTGAAACCGCTGAATCCTGCGAAGCGCCCCAACTCCTTCTTCGCCGCCTCCGATCCCCGTGACGTCGCCCGCGTCGAAAGCCGCACCTTCATCTGTTCCGAAAAGCAGGAAGACGCCGGCCCCACCAACAACTGGCTCGATCCGAACGAGATGCGGACCGAACTGAAGTCCCTCTTCGACGGCTGCATGAAGGGCCGGACCATGTACGTGGTCCCCTTCTGCATGGGGCCGCTGGGCTCGAAGATTTCCGCCCTGGGCGTCGAGATCACCGATTCCGCCTACGTCGCCGTCTCGATGAAGATCATGACCCGGATGGGCAAGGACGCCCTCGACGAGCTGGGCGAGGACGGCTTCTTCGTGCCGGCGGTCCACTCGGTCGGCGCTCCGCTGGAGCCCGGCCAGCAGGACGTGCCCTGGCCCTGCAACGACAACAAGTACATCGTCCAGTTCCCGGAGACCCGGGAGATCTGGAGCTACGGCTCCGGCTACGGCGGCAACGCCCTGCTGGGCAAGAAGTGCTTCGCCCTGCGGATCGCCTCGGTGATGGCCAGGGACGAGGGGTGGCTCGCCGAGCACATGCTGATCCTCAAGCTGACCTCGCCGGAAGGTAAGTCCCACTACGTGGCGGCCGCCTTCCCGAGCGCCTGCGGCAAGACCAACATGGCCATGCTGCAGCCGACGCTGCCGGGCTGGAAGGCCGAGACCATCGGCGACGACATCTGCTGGATGCGGTTCGGGGCCGACGGGCGGCTCTACGCGATCAATCCGGAGGCCGGCTTCTTCGGCGTCGCTCCCGGCACCGGCGAAGAGACCAACCGCAACGCCATCGCCGCGCTGCACGCCAACACCATCTTCACCAACGTCGCGCTGACCGACGACGGCGACGTGTGGTGGGAAGGCCTCACCAAGAACCCGCCGGCCCACCTGACCGACTGGCGCGGCCGCGACTGGACGCCGGATTCGCCCGAGCCCGCCGCCCATCCGAACGCCCGCTTCACCGTGCCGGCCGCGCAGTGCCCGGTGGTGGCGCCCGAGTGGGAGGATCCGGCCGGCGTGCCGATCTCGGCCATCCTGTTCGGCGGCCGCCGGGCCAGCGCCGTGCCGCTGGTCACCGAGGCCTTCGACTGGGCCAACGGCGTGTTCATGGCCTCCAACGTCGCCTCGGAAGGCACGGCGGCGGCCGAAAACAAGATCGGCGAGCTGCGCCGCGACCCGTTCGCCATGCTGCCGTTCTGCGGCTACAACATGGGCGACTACTTCGGCCATTGGCTGAAGGTCGGCGAGCAGGCGGACGCCTCCAAGCTGCCGCGCATCTACTTCGTCAACTGGTTCCGCAAAGACGAGAACGGCAAGTTCGTCTGGCCGGGCTTCGGCGACAACGTGCGCGTCCTGAAGTGGATCGTCGGCCGTCTGGAAGGCGAGGCCGCGGCGGTGGACACCCCGATCGGCCGCCTGCCCGCCAAGGACGCGCTCGACGTCTCCGGCCTCGACCTGACGGCCGAGCAGCTCGAGCTGCTGCTGACCGTCGATCCGCAGGTCTGGACGGAAGAGGCCTCGCTGATCCCGGCCGCCTACGAGAAGTTCGGCGAGCGCCTGCCCAAGGCGCTGTGGCGACAGTACGAGGAACTGGTCGCCCGCCTGCAGAAGGCGGCCAAGCCGGTCACCGTGGCGGCGGAATAGCCGCCGGTCGAATTCGGAAACGATGAGGCGCCGCCTCCGGGGCGGCGCCATTTTTTCTTCGAAGAGTTGCCGTGGGGGGCCTAACGGCCCCAGCCGAACATCGCGCGCACCGGACGACGGCCCCAACGGTCGTCGGAGGGCTCGGCCATTTCGGCGGCCCGGCTGCGCCGGCGGCGCGGCTCGTCGACCGAATCGCTGGCATGCCTGGGCGTGTGGAAGGCGGGGAAGACCTCGGCCATGGTCCGCACCTCGGGCAGCACGTAGAACACCCCGCCGCCGCCGGAGAAGGCCGGGCGCACGACCTGCTTGTAGAAGGCCGCGGAGACGTTGATGCAGCCGTAGGTGATGCGGTTGTCGTTCGGCTCGGGCGAGCGCAGCCGCT
>JAQVDF010000221.1 GCA_028698405.1 Phenylobacterium sp.
TGCCGCCTGGTGGTCCTCCTCGAAGAGGGCGAGCGCCGGGCGCAGACCGCCTACGAGGCGGCCAGAATCCGATACTCGAGGGGGCTGGGCGACCTGCAGACGGCGCTGTCGGCCGAACAGGCCTGGCGGGCGATCCGCGCGCAGCTCACCGCGGCCCAGGTGCAGGCGATGCGCCGGGCGGTGCAGGCCTATCAGGCGGTGGGCGGCGGCTGGCCGAGCGCGGCGACCGCGTCCAGCGGCCGGGGGGAAATGGGATGAGAATGCGATCGATGCTTCTGGCGGCCGGCCTCCTGGCGCTGGCGGCCTGCCACAGCGCCGAGGACGCGGCCCCGAAGGCCGACAGCCAGGCCCGCGCGGTCAACGTGGTGACGCTGGAACCGAGGGTGCTGGCCGGCGCGATCGCCGCCTCGGGGCCGTTGATCCCACGCGAGGAGGCCGCGGTCGCCCCCGAAGTGACCGGCTTCCGGGTCGCGCGCGTGCTGGTGGAGGAGGGCGCCTACGTGCGCCAGGGGCAGACGCTGGCGCAACTCGATCCGGCGCTGCTCGAGGCCCAGATCGCCCAGCAGTCCGCGCTCGCCCAGCAGACGCAGGTGCAGGCCGAAAGGGCCGCCGCCGAGGCCGCCCGCGTGCAGGGCCTGGACGCCCAGGGCGTTCTGTCCGCCGAGGACGTGCAGGGCCGCCAGTTCGCCGCCCGCGCGGCCCAGGCCAACGCCGCGGCCCAGCAGGCCGCGCTGCGCGATCTGCGCACCCGCCAGGCCAAGCTGTCCGTCACCGCCCCGGTCGCCGGGCTGGTGCTGGAGCGCGCCGTGCGGCCGGGCGACCTCGCCGCCGGCGGCGCGACGCCATGGTTCCGCATCGCCCGCGACGGCGAGATCGAACTCGAGGCCCAGCTCGCCGAGGCCGACCTCGCCCGCGTCCGGTCGGGCCAGCAGGTCACCGTGGAGCTGACCGGCGGAGCCAGGGTGCAGGGCACGGTGCGGCTGGTGGAGCCGGCCATCGACGCGCAGACTCAGCTCGGCGCGGTCCGGATCCGTCTGCCGGCGCATCCGCAGGTGCGGGCCGGCGGCTTCGCCCGGGCGATCTTCGTCGGCGGCGCGGCTCCGGTTCTGGCGGCGCCGGAATCGGCCATTCGCTACGACGCCGACGGGGCTTCGGTGATGGTGGTCGACCCCGACAACCGGGTGCGCCAGGTGGCCGTGAAGACCGGCGCCCGCGGCGGCGGCGGCTGGGTCGAGCTGGTCAGCGGCCCGCCGGCCGGCTCGCGCGTGCTGCAGCGGGCGGCCTCGCTGGTGCTGCCGGGCGACGTGGTCAAGCCGGTACAGGCGCAGGCCGCACCGGCCGCCGCCGCGCCCGCGGCCAAGGCCGCGCCCCAACAACCGGCGGCCAAGCCATGAACCAGTTCCGCCAGCTTCGCGTCTCGGCCTGGGCGATCCAGAATCCCCTGCCGGTGACGGTGCTGTTCATCGGTCTGCTCGTGTGGGGCCTGTTCTCCTACATGATGCTGCCGATCAAGAACTTCCCGAACGTGGAGTTCCCGGCGGTCTCGGTGACGGTGACCCAGCCCGGCGCTGCGCCCTCCGAGATGGAGAATCAGATCACGCGGCCGGTGGAGAACGCGGTCGCCAGCCTCTCCAACATCGAGGCCATCGCCTCGACCGTCTCGCAGGGCGTCTCGACCACCATCATCCAGTTCGAACTGGGCCACGACCTGCAGCAGGCGACCGAGGACGTACGTTCGCGCGTCGAGCAGGCGCGCACCGAGATGCCCAACGGCATCGAGCCGCCTCTGGTCCAGCGCATCGAGTTCGACGACCAGCCGATCATCACCTACGCGGTGCTCGCCGAGGGGATGAGCACAGCCGAGCTCTCCTGGTTCATCGACAACACCCTGGCGCGCGAGCTGCAGAGCGTTCAGGGCGTCAGCCAGGTCCGGCGGGTCGGCGGCGTCGAGACCGAGATCAACGTCATCCTCGACCCGGTGCGCATGGCCGCGCTGGGCGTGACCGCCGCCCAGGTGAACCAGGCGCTTTCCCAGGTCAGCGTCGACGCCTCCGGCGGCCGCGCCCAGGTCGGCGGCCGCGAGCAGACGGTGCGGGTGCTCGGCGCGGCCGTGACCGTCGACCAGATCCGCGAACTGACCCTGCCGGGGCCGGGCGGCCGCATCGTGCGGCTGTCGGACGTGGCCGAGGTGGGCAACGGCGAGTCCGAGCCCCGCAGCCTGGCCCGCCTCGACAACCGCCCGGTGGTCGGGTTCCAGATCACCAAGACCAAGGAGGCCAGCGACGTCCGCGTCGAGGACCGGGTCGAGGCCCGCCTCGAGCAGCTGGAGGAGACCTATCCGAACGTCCGCGTGGAGAAGATCATCTCCTTCGTCGACGACACCCGGGTGGAGTTCGCGGCCACCGAGCACACCCTGATCGAGGGGATGCTGCTGGCGGCGCTGGTGGTGTGGTTCTTCCTGCGCGACTGGCGGGCGACCGCGATCACCGCCATCGCCATGCCGCTGTCGCTGATCCCGACCTTCGCGGTGATGCACATGGTCGGCTTCTCGCTGAACATCGTCACCCTGCTGGCCCTGACGCTGGTCATCGGCATCCTGGTCGACGACGCCATCGTCGAGATCGAGAACATCGAGAAACGGGTCCACCGGGGCCTCAGGCCCTACTATGCGGCCATCGAGGGCGCCGACGCCATCGGCCTGGCCGTGGTGGCGACCACCTTCACCATCGTGGTGGTATTCACGCCGGTGTCCTTCATGCCCGGCATCCCGGGGCAGTTCTTCAAGGAGTTCGGCCTGACCGTCTCGGTGGCGGTGCTGTTCTCGCTGGTGGTCGCCCGCCTGCTCACCCCGCTGCTGGCCGCCTACTTCCTGAAGCCCAAGCCCGCCTCGCCGCGGCGCGAACTGCCCGGCTTCTACCGGCGGATGCTGGTCTGGGCCCTGGACCACCGGATCGTCGCCAGCCTGACGGGCCTGGCCATCTTCGCCGCCTCGCTGGCGCTGGTCGTGGTGATCCCCAAGGGCCTGCAGCCGGAAGGCAACCCCAACTTCTACAACCTCGACATCGAGGGCCCGCCCGGCGCCAGCCTGCCCGACATGGAGCAGACGGTCCGCATCCTGACCGACAAGCTGCACGAGCGGCCGGAGACCGCCGCCGTGTTCGCCACGGTCGGCGGCGGCGCGTTCAACCCGTTCGGCGGCGGCGGCGCCTCGGTCGTCAACTCGGGCACCGTCACGGTGGTCCTGAAGCGCGACCGCGATCTGACCGTGCCGGAGATCCGCGGCCAGCTGCTTTCCCTGCAGCGGGCCATCCCCGACGCGCGGGTGACCTACGCCGGCCAGGGCTTCGGCGGCTCGACGGTGCAGATGATCCTTACCAGCGAGACCGGCGAGGGACTGGAAGAAGCGGCCCTGAAGCTGCAGCGCGAAATGGCCACCCTCGACATCGTCCGCGACCCGCGGCTCGACACCCCGCCGAGCGGGCCGGAGATCATCATCACCCCGCGCGTCGAGGACGCGGCCCGCCTGGGCGTCAACGCCCAGTCGATCGCGCAGGCGGCGCGGGTCGCCACCGTCGGCGACATCGACGCCAACGTGGCCAAGCTGACCCAGGGCGAGCGGCGTCTGCCGATCCGCGTGCGACTGCCGCAGGACGCGCGTTCGGACCTGTCGGTGATCCGCAACCTGCGGGTTCCCACCGCGGCCGGAGGAACGACCACCCTGGACGCGGTGGCCGACATCGAGTTCAGGGCCGGTCCCGGGCAGATCGACCGCTTCGACCGCAAGCGGCAGATCACCGTCCAGGCCGACCTCGCGCCCGGCGCCCAGCTCGGCGACGCCACCGCGGCGGTGCGCCAGCTGCCGATCATGAAGAACCTGCCGCCGGGCGTCGCCCCGGCCCAGGCCGGCAACCAGGAGGCGATGGCCCAGCTGTTCGGCGGCTTCGTCACCGCCATCTTCTCGGGCGTGGCGCTGGTCTATGCGGTGATGGTCCTGCTGTTCGGCAGCTTCTTCAAACCGATCACCATCATTTCGGCCCTGCCGCTGGCGGTGGGCGGCGCCTTCCTCGGCCTGCTGATCATGGGCCAGTCGCTGAACATGCCGGCGCTGATCGGCTTCCTGATGCTGATGGGCCTGGCGGCGAAGAACTCCATCCTGCTGGTCGAGTACGCCATCGAGCAGGAACGGGCCGGCATGCCGCAGCGCGAGGCGCTGCTGGAGGCGTGTCGCGAGCGGGCGCGGCCGATCATCATGACCACCATGGCGATGGCCGCGGGCATGCTGCCGACCGCCCTGGCGCTCGGGCAGGGCGCGGAGTTCCGCCAGCCGATGGCGGTGGCGGTGATCGGCGGCCTGATCACCTCGACCCTGCTGTCTCTGGTGATGGTGCCGGTGGTCTACGAGTTTATCGACGACTTCGAGGAGTGGCTGCGGCCCAAGTTCGCCAGGCTGATCACGCCGCGCGAGGCGCCCGAGGGCGAGACGCCGGAGACCCCGCCGGCCCACTGAGCCGGCGGGCTAGAGCTCCCCGCGCAGCACCCTGGCGAACAGCTCGGGGT
>JAQVDF010000222.1 GCA_028698405.1 Phenylobacterium sp.
CAGCCCGACGCCGAGCGCGTCAAGGAAGGCAAGGACCAGTGGCTGGTGCTGATCGGCACCTGCACCCACCTGGGCTGCGTGCCGACCTTCGGCGGCGGCGACTACTGCGGCGGGTTCTGCCCCTGCCACGGCTCGCACTACGACACCTCGGGCCGCATCCGTAAGGGGCCGGCCCCGCGGAACCTCGAGGTTCCGGAGTACGCCTTCATTTCCGACACCGCGGTGAGGGTGGGCTAAGCCATGTCTGGACATCATCCCACCTACGAGCCGAAGACCGGCTTCGAGCGCTGGCTGGACCTGCGCCTCCCGATCGTGCGCCTGGCGTACGAGACCGCCGTCGCCTTCCCGACCCCGAAGAACCTGAACTACTGGTGGACCTTCGGCGCCATCCTGGCGACCATGCTGCTGGTGCAGCTGGCCACCGGCATCGTGCTGGCCATGCACTACGTGCCGCACGTGGACCACGCCTTCGGCTCCGTCGAGCGGATCATGCGCGACGTGAACTACGGCTGGCTGATCCGCTACATGCACGCCAACGGGGCGTCGATGTTCTTCATCGCCGTCTACATCCACATCTTCCGGAACCTCTACTACGGCTCCTACAAGGCGCCGCGTGAGATCCTCTGGATCATCGGCTGCCTGATCTACCTGGCGATGATGGCGACGGCCTTCATGGGCTACGTTCTGCCCTGGGGTCAGATGAGCTTCCACGGCGCGGTGGTGATCACCAACCTGCTGGGCGCCCTGCCGGTGGTCGGCGAGGCCATCACCACCTGGCTGTGGGGCGGCTTCGCGGTCGACAACCCGACCCTCAACCGCTTCTTCTCGCTGCACTACCTGCTGCCGTTCGTGATCGCCGGCCTGGTGGCGCTGCACATCTGGGCGCTGCACGTGCCGGGCAACAACAACCCGACCGGCGTCAACGTGAAGAGCGCCGAGGACACCGTCCCCTTCCACCCGTACTACACGGTGAAGGACGGGTTCGCGATCGTGCTGTTCTTCATCATGTTCGGGACTTTCGTGTTCTACGGCCCGAACCTGCTCGGCCACCCGGACAACTACATCCCGGCCAACCCGCTGGTGACCCCGGCGCACATCGTGCCCGAATGGTACTTCCTGCCGTTCTACGCGATCCTGCGCGCGGTTCCGGATAAGCTCGGCGGCGTGCTGCTGATGTTCGGCGCCATCGGCGTGCTGTTCGTCCTGCCCTGGCTCGACACCTCCAAGGTGCGGTCCATGCGCTACCGCCCGACCGCCCGCTGGTACTTCCTGATCTTCGTTCTGGCCTGCTTCGTGCTCGGCTGGTGCGGGGCCAAGCTGCCGGACGATCCGGTGATCCCGGGCCTGACCACCTTCATCCTGGGTGACTCGGACCTGAACAGCTACGTGTGGCTGTCCCGCATCGCCACGGCCTACTACTTCGCCTACTTCCTGATCGTCCTGCCGGTCCTGGGCCTCACCGAGACCCCGTCGCCGGTGCCGGAATCGATCTCTGACCCTGTCCTGTCGCATCCGGCCGCTGCGCCTGCGGGCGCGGCCGCGGCCCCCGAACTGAGAGGTTGAGCCCGAAGATGCTGCGCAAAGTCATCGCACTCGCGGCGCTTGGGCTGGCCATCTCGGCGGGCCCGGCGCTGGCCGCCGGCGGCGCCGAGGCGCCCAAGCACGTGGAGTTCAGCTTCGAGGGCCCGTTCGGTCAGTTCGACCAGGCCCAGCTGCAACGCGGCTACAAGGTCTACCGTGAGGTCTGCGCCGCCTGCCACGGTATGAACCTGGTGAGCTTCCGCAACCTCGGGCAGAAGCACGGGCCGTTCTACGATCCGAAGTACCCGAACCCGAACGACAACCCGTACGTCCGGGCGATCGCGGCGGAGTACCAGATCAACGACATCGACTCCGAAACCGGCGACGTCATCCAGCGCGCCGCCAGCTCGGCGGACCGGTTCCCGGACCCGTACCCGAACGAGCCGGCGGCCCGGGCCGGCAACGGCGGCGCCCTGCCGCCGGACCTGTCGGTGATCATCAAGGCCCGTCACCACGGCCCGCAGTACGTCTATTCGATCCTGACCGGCTACGAGAACCCGCCGGCGGGCCTGAACGTCACCCCCGGCCAGTACTACAACCCGTACATGCTGGGCGACCTGACCGCCTTCTGGACGGGCGACCACCACAGCGTGCCGGTCGGCGGATTCATCGCCATGCCGCCGCCGCTGCAGCCGGACGGCGTGACCTTCGACGACGGCACCCGCGCCACCGTCGAACAGCAGGCCAAGGACGTTGTCGCTTTCCTCGCCTGGGCGTCCGAGCCCAAGATGATCGAGCGCAAGCAGTTCGGTCTGGCGGCGATGATCTACCTGGTCCTGCTGGCCGGCCTGGTCTACGCCAGCTACCGCCGGATCTGGCGCAACGTCGCCCACTAGGGGCGAGCGCCGAGCGAGCCTAGCGAGGCCCGTCGCCGAGAGGCGGCGGGCCTTGTTCTTTGAGAATCAGCCGGCCGCGCGGAAAGTCGAAGCGCAGGGCCCAGCGCGAGAGCACGGGCGAGCCCAGCGCCCCTAGCGCCCCGTCGGATTGCGCCTCCTTCAGGAGGCCGGCGCGCGCGCCCTGCCGCACCTGACCGGCGAAGGCGAGGGCGGCGAGCTCGGCCGTCCAGACCGCGCCGGGATAGAGCTCATCGGGCTTGGCCGCCCCCGGCGCCGAGGCGACCTCGTCGCTTAGCCGCGCCGCCAGCGGCTGGCTCAGAGACAGAATCCACTGGCCGCGCAGGCCCGTCCGGCCGTCGAATGCCGAGCCCGGCGCGAGCGGCAGGGACCCCAGCCGGCCCATCGGCAAGGTCAGGCCGCCGAACGCGCCTGCGCCGCCGGGCGGGTACAGCGTCACCCGGCAGGGCCGGTAGCTGACGTCGAGCACGAAGCCGGAGAGGACATCCACGCCGATCACGCCGGCGATCGGCGTCGGATGGGAGAAGGTCTGGGCGTCGATCGCCTCCACGGCGATCGGGCGGGAGGCCACGGTGAGGCCGGCCAGCAGCACCTCGCCGGTCAGTTCGGAGCCCTCGACGCCCTCGGCCTGGGCGCGCGTCTCGTGCAGGAGGGTGCGCGGCGCGCCGGTGTCCAGGATGTAGTCGCCGGGCACCCCCGCCACGACGGCCGGGACCACCACCGTGCCCTTCTCGAACCAGCACGCCGCCTCACCGGCCCGCGCGGGCCCGGCGGCGAAGGCTGCGGCGGCGGCCGTGGCGAAGACCCAGGCTCTCACGCGATTCCCCTGGCGGCGAAGGCGAAGCATAGCCAAGCCGCCGGGCCTCGGCGATAAGCGGGCCTTCGATGCAGCAGGATCGCGCGCCTTGGACCTCAACGCCCTAATCCGCACCATCCCAGACCATCCCAAGCCCGGCATCATGTTCCGGGACATCACCACCCTGCTGGCCGACGCCGGCGGCTTCTCGCACGCCGTGGCGGCGCTGTCGGCGCCGTTCGAAGGGCAGCGGGTCGACAAGGTGGCGGGTGTGGAGGCGCGCGGCTTCATCCTCGGCGGGGCGGTGGCCTGCCGGCTCGGCGCCGGCTTCGTGCCCCTGCGCAAGAAGGGCAAGCTGCCGCACAAGACGGTCAGCGCCGACTACGCCCTGGAATACGGGATCGACACCATCGAGATGCACCTGGACGCCTGCCGCGCGGGCGAACGCGTCCTGCTGGTCGACGACCTGATCGCCACCGGCGGCACCGCCGTGGCGGGCCTCAGCCTGCTGCGCGGCGTGGGGGCGGAGGTGGTCGCCGCCGCCTTCGTCATCGACCTGCCGGACCTGGGCGGCGCGGACCGGCTGCGCGCCGAGGGCCTGCCGGTCGTGACCCTGACCGCCTTCGAGGGCCACTGAGGGCTCATACGGCCATTTGAAGCCCGCGGTGGCTTACCCCCGCCGCCCCGAGGGCCTACCTTGGGCGCATGGTGTTCACCAGGGCGTGGCGTAACTTCAAGCGGATGCAGGATCTGACGGTCCTGGCCGCCTGCCTGATCTACAGCGGGGCGGTCCTGCACGCTTTCCGCACGCTGCAGAGCCCCTCGGCGCTGGTCGCTCAGGGCACGCTGCTCTGGCCCGCGCCCTTCCTGATCCTGTCGCTGCTGGTCCCGCTGGCGATCCCGGCGCTGCGGCGGGGCCTGACCAAATACGTCTGGATGAGCTTCAAGGCCGGCTTCGGCCAGACCGCCTCGTCGGTGCTGGTCGGCATCGGCCTGCTCGTGTTCGCGGCCGGCTTCGTCTATTCGCAGCTCGCCGCCAACGACGCCGAGCTCAAGTTCGCGGGCGTGTTCGCCGCCTACGCCGCCGGCATCGGCATCCTGGGCGCCCAGGCCATGCTGGTGCGCAGCCTCGAGCGCCGGCCCGAGGTCCGCGAGGAGATCGAGGAGCGCTAGGCGCCTTCGCCGCCGCGACCGCCGGCGTGCATCGAGAACAGCTGCAGGGTCCGCAGGCGGCCAAGCCGGGCCGAGTCCGCGTGGTAGTCGCTGCGCCGGTCCGACACGAAGCCGTGGCCGGCGTCGTAGAGGTAGATCGGCAGGTCGG
>JAQVDF010000223.1 GCA_028698405.1 Phenylobacterium sp.
CCCAGACCCGGCCGCAGGGGCCGGTGGCCACCTATTTGGCGACGGCGGAGACCAGTACCGGCATAGCCGGCGGAAGCATCGACCCGATGGCGTTGCTGTCGGGCGGCGGCGCACGGCGAGATCTCCACCTGGAGCTCGAGTCCAGGCTGGCGCCCAGCGGTGCGCCGAGCGCCGAGCACCTGCCGCCCGAGGGGCTGAAGGCCGGTCCCAGCCTGCCGCTGCGCTCTCCGCGCACCACCTCCGGCCTCTCGCCCCGATCGTCCGGCGAGTTCAGTGGGGACGCCCCAAAGGGACGAATGCTGATCTACTGGGGATGCGGTGAGACCGTGCGGCCGGGGCAGCCCTTGGTCGTCGACTTCGCCCATATGACCGGCCAGTCCCTGCCGGACCTCGGCGTCCGCGAGCCGGTCGGCCCGTCGGCGGGCGGCGGTCGGACCTATGGCGAATGGCCGAACGAGACGACCCGCACGCGGGTCCCCCAGGACGGCTCCCTCGTTGGCGACCATCTGGTCCGCGGCAACTACACGCCCGATATCCGCTTCAGCCTGAGCTCGGGGCAGGACTTCATGGGCGCCTTCCGCCTCAGCGGCGTGTCCGACCATGAGCAGGGGGCGGTGCCGCTCGGCTGGCAGCCGATCAGCGGCGCCAAAGCCTATTTCGCCAGCACCATGGGGGTGGCCGACAGCGGCGATATGATCGTCTGGAGTTCGAGTGAGATCGCGGTTTCGCCGGGTTCGATGCCGACACACCTGTCGCCGGCGGACATTCAGGCCCTGCTAAAGCGCCAGGTCATCCTGTCCCCGCAGACGACACGCTGCGCCATTCCCGCCCAGGTCGCCGACGCCGCGCCCGAGGCGATGTTGCGCATGATCGGCTTCGGCGGTGAGGTGAACTTCAGCTTTCCCCCGCGCCCGGCGGACCCAAAGGCGCCGTGGGCGCCGGAGCATGTGGTGAAGGTGCGCTACGCCTCCATCGCCTCGACGATCCTGGGCATGCCCGATCTGTCCGAAGCGGCGGGTGAGGCCGACGAAGGTCCTCGGGCCGGTCCGCTGCGCGCCGGATCCTTGAACGCCGATCCCCCGAGCGCCAGTCCTCTGAGCGCCAGTCCTCTGAGCGCCAGTCCTCTGAGCGCCGGCAGTTTGCTGGGGGCGGGCCTGGGCGGCCTGCTCAGGGGCTCGTCTCTGCCGGGCGCCTCGGACACGGTCCGTTCTCTGTTGAAGAGACCGGCTCGGCGGCCGCAGGAGACCTCGCCCTCCGTTCCCGGCTCCCACTAAGTGGGCCGGCCGGCCGGGGGTTCCGGAGGCGGGTCCGCCGGGGGCCGCCGGCACAGGGAGGTCTCGCAGGACGCACGGAGGCGTCGCGCGATTTCCCTTGCAGCAGGCCCTGGGGCGGATCGGTCCGGTTCCGGATGGACCCGGACCTCGGCCCCCTCAGGGCTTCCGGTCCAACGCCGTCCCATTCACGTGCAGCGTCGCCGGCGAGCGCCCCGGCGGGACTGCCGGCGGCGTTGCGACCATCAGATAGGCCGTGAGCCCGCTGTCATACCGCAGCTCCAGCGTCCCGCGCCGGATGCTGTAGGCCCCGTTTCCAGAGCGCGGCATTCGACCTTGTCGCTGAGCCGAGTCGGCGCCTAGATCGGCCCAGGAGAGGTACGGCAACAAGCCAGTCTCGCTGAAGCGGCCGGACTCCGTCAGCCGAATGGCCGTGATGGGCTCAGTCGACCCGGGGTCGAAGATCCCCCAGGTCCCCTCGAGCCGCGCGTTGTCCAGCAGATGCATGGCGCGATAGCCCTGTGTCGAGCCGGACTTCCGCAGCACTCCGGACGCATCCATCGTGAAGCGAGTCTCCGCGCCCGCGGCAGCGTTGTGGAACACCACCTGAGCGCCATGCCGGCGCCAGGTTCCGCATTCCGCGAAACGGCATTCGTAGTCCCAGTCAATGGGACGACCGAGCCCCTCGGTCGGATAGCCGCGCAGCGCGCGCCCATCGTGCAGGAAGGTGTAGTGTTCGGCGCGGACCTTGTTATTGAGCTGATCGGCGCGAAAGCCGTAGTAGACGCCAGCGGGATCGCCCTGGGCGAAGGCGGTTGCGGAGCTGAACAGGGCCGCGCAGGCGATAAGCGCAGTGGGCAGGTGTCGCATCGGGGAGTCTCTTGTAGGGTCGGCGGTCTTGCCGACGGCGGAGCATCCATCAACGGCCGGCCGCCCGCCTCGTCCGTTCGCAGGAGGCTCACTTTCAAGCCGTGGCGCTCCTGCTGCGAGGGGCTATGGGAGGCGAGGCTCTCCGGAGACCCGCTCAGTCGGACTCCCACGGCGTGCCGGCCGGGCAGGGCCCGATCTTGCGGCTCTCGAGCCGCATGTGCATGGCCTGATCAACTCCGTCCATGCTGGAGCGGGTGGCGATCACAATCCTGGCGGGGGAGAATTCCGCCGACCCGGTCGTGCGGGACGTCACGCCGTCCTGAGTACAGACGGTGGTGAACGTATAGCCGCGAGCGGTGTCCGAGCGCGTGACCTTGGCGCACCCGGCGTCCCTGGCGAAGCGCGCCAAGGGATCGAACGCGCCGCTCCTGACGCAGGCGCGCGCCACGTCGGGCATCTGCTCACCGCCAATGAAGACGCGGGTCTCCCACAAGCCCGCCTCGTGCAGCTTGCCGGCGGCGGCCCCCTGACGGGCCGGCTCCGAGGGTGGTGAACAGCCAGCCACGCCGATCACCGCGCCGAGCGCGGCGACAATGAGGAGTCTTGTCAACGTCATGTCCCTCACTTGATCGTCCGCCACCCAGGTGGAGAGGCGGCGGCCTACGCTTGTGCGGCGTGCGGGTGGTCGGCGCCTCGTCCGAACGGACGAGAGGATGCGGCGAAGGATCGGACTACGGGGAAGTCACCTCGGCGGCCATCAGCCGCGTCTCGATGGATCGTCGCGTCAGTAGCAGCTCGCCATCGGGCCGAACCGCGAAACTGACCAGGAGCAGAAGGTCCGAGGTATCCTCCAGAGGCGTATCCCGACCGCTGGCGAGATCGCGGCGCCAGATCCGTCCACCCAGCCCGTCGGGCGATCGGCGAACATGGAACAGGCCGCCGCCCCGGCTGTCCCAGTTGATCCAATCCCAAGCCTGCTGGTCTTCAAGGATCAGCGTCCGGGCACCCGTCTCCCGCCCATCGACGAGGCGCAGCCGCCAGATGCCCGGACGGCCGTCCAGGATGGCGAGCAGCCGGTCGTTCCCGTCCGTACGGACGGCCCGGGGACCCGGCGCGCTGACCGGCGCGATGCCGCCGCCAGACGCGTTGATCCGCCAGATCCGCCAGACGCCGCCGCGACGGGAGGTGAAGTAGATCCCGGTCCCGTCCTCCGACCAGACCGGCGAGGCGTCGGCGGCCACATCATCCGTCAGCGCCGTCACGCGGCCGGTTTCGCGATCGGCTATGTAGAGATCCGAGGCGCCGTCGCGCGTGGCGACGAACACGACGCGCCGGCTATCCGGCGACCACCGCGGTTCACTGATCGTCGCCCCCGGTATTGCCGCGACGGCCGTAGGCTGGCCCTGGGCCTGGATCCACAGCCGCTCGCCGCCGTCCCGATCGGAGACCATCGCCATCGCCCCATCGGCCGCGATCGTCGCAAACCAATCAGAGTAGCGCCCCTCCGGGGAGGGGGTGTCGGCGACCGGTCGCCGCACGCCGTCGTCACCGGCCTGCACCAGGTCGGTCCGGTCCGAAATGACCTCGAAGACCAGTCGGTCCTGGTCCAGCGCCGCGGACAGGGCGCGAAAGTCCAGTAGGCCGGCCGAGATGCGCTTCGGACTCCCGCCGCCGCGCGCGGGCGCCCACCAGAGGCCCGTGTCGCCGCCGCGGTTGGAGGAGAAGAAGACACCCCTGCCGGTGCGGTCCCAGGCCAGGCTCCATATTCGCCAGCCGTCGACCGTCAGCTGCGAGGTCCGGCCCCTCGCGATGTCCAGCACATGGACATTGGCCGACGTCCAACTGCTCCGGCGCAGGAAGGCGATCTGCTTCCCATCCGGTGAGACCGCAGGCGCTTCATCGCCGTCGATCTCGGCCGGACTGGTCGTCAAGGCGCGGGAACGGCCGGTTTCGAGGTCGAGCCGGAAAAGGCCGCTCGGGAATCCTGGAGCGGCCTTGTCGGTGAAGTAGATCGCCTTGCCGTCCGCCGACCAGGCGAGGCGCGACGTGGTCGCCACGCGGCACGCGCCGACGACCCGTTCGTGCCCGTTCGGCGGAGTCATCACGATGATGCGGCAAGGCGCCCCACCTGTGGCCTGTGATCGCGTGAAGGCGAGAACACGTCCATCCGGCGACCAAGCGGCATTGTCATCGATGGCGGGGTCGGTGGTCAGGCGGATCGGGGCGCCGCCGGTCAGGGCTCGCAGGTAGAGGTCGCTGTTGTCAGGCGTGATGCGGCGCGACGTGTGGGCCACCAGCTCCCCGTTGGGCGACAGCGCCGGATGGGTCATTTCGGGTTGCCGCGCGAGTATGGTGACCAGCGGACCCAGCGTCGGCGCCTCCGGG
>JAQVDF010000224.1 GCA_028698405.1 Phenylobacterium sp.
TCGCCACGAGGGCCGCGAGCGCCAGCGCTGCAAGGCAAGGTGGAAGCTTCCGCATCTGCAATCTGATGCACGGCCGAGCTCGGCTGTCTACGGCTTGCCGCCCGCGCGGCTGGCCTCTACGGTCGCGCCTCAAACGATTGTTCGGAGGAGACCGGTATGATTGCCGTGGTGGCGACGCTGAAGATTCAGGATGGCAAGAACGAGGAGTTCGAGGCCGTCTTCAAGGAACTCTCCCAGCAGGTCCGCTCCAACGAGCCCGGCAACCTCCTCTACCAGCTGACCCGCACGGCCGATCCCAACACCTACAAGGTGCTGGAGCTCTACAAGGACGCCGACGCCATGGCCGCCCATGGGCAGGCCGAGCACTTCAAG
Source organism: Phenylobacterium sp. (assembly GCA_028698405.1). Classification (GTDB taxonomy): domain Bacteria; phylum Pseudomonadota; class Alphaproteobacteria; order Caulobacterales; family Caulobacteraceae; genus Phenylobacterium. The sequence goes on from JAQVDF010000224.1 coordinate 373, forward strand.
GCGGCCGGCCCGAAGCTGGGCGCGGTGCTGGCGGGCCGGCCGGAGATCGAGCGGCTGACGACGGTGGACTGACCGCCATGGACCTCGACTTCGCGCCGGAGAATCTGAAATTCCGCGACGAGGTCCGCGCCTTCATCGCCGAGGCGTTCGACGACGACATGCGGGCCAAGCTGGCCCAGTCGAAGAACGGCTATCTCGACAAGGAGGCGCAGGTCCGCTGGCTGAAGCGGCTCGGCGCGAAGGGCTGGATCGCGCCGGACTGGCCGGTCGAGTACGGCGGCACGGGCTGGAGCCAGGCCCAGAAATACGTCTTCGAGATGGAGATGGCGCTCGCCGGCGCCCCTTCCACCTCGAACATGGGCCTGCAGATGTGCGCACCGGTGATCATGGCCTTCGGCACGCCGGAGCAGAAGTCCCAGCACCTGCCGAAGATCCTCGCCACCGACGTGTGGTGGTGCCAGGGCTATTCCGAGCCGGGCGCGGGGTCGGATCTGGCCAGCCTGTCGCTGAAGGCCGAGCGCGACGGCGATCACTACGTGCTCAACGGCTCGAAGATCTGGACCACCTACGCCCAGTGGGCGGACTGGATGTTCTGCCTGGTGCGCACCTCCAACGAGCCGGTGCGCCAGATGGGCATCAGCTTCCTGCTGCTCGACATGCGCACGCCCGGGGTCACTATTCGGCCGATCCCGACGCTCGACGGGCCCGCCGATGGAGACCAGGAGGTCAATCAGGTCTTCTTCGAGGACGTGCGCGTGCCGGTCGCCAACCGGGTCGGCGAAGAGGGCAAGGGCTGGACCTACGCCAAGTATCTGCTGCAGTTCGAACGCGGCAGCGCCTATGCGCCCGGGCTGTCCCACCAGCTCGCCAAGTTGAAGAAGATTGCGTCTCTGGAGCGCTCAGACCTCGGCGGGGCGATGATCGAAGACCCGGCGTTCCGTCGCAAGCTGGCGGAGCTGGAGATCAAGGTCGAGGCGATCAACGCGGCCGAGCTTCGGGTGTTCGCCGGCCGCAACGCCGGCGAGGCGATGGGCGCGACGTCCTCGATGCTCAAGCTGGAGGGCTCGCAGGCCCAGCAGGCGGTCACCGAACTCGCCCTGGAGGCGGTAGGGATCTACGCGGCCCCGTTCGTCGAGGACACCTGGGCAGAGCTGCGCGGCAAGACCAACGTCACGCGGGCCGGCCCGGACTACGCCGCGCCGATCGCGCCCACCTATTTCAACTACCGCAAGACCTCGATCTACGCCGGCTCCAACGAGATCCAGCACAACATCATCGCCAAGATGATCCTCGGCGTGTGAGCCGGGCGCGGGCGTCCTATTCCGCCCGCTCCAGCGTGCCTAGTTGAGCTGGCCTTCCCGCGTCAGGCGCTGAAATTCAGCTTCAAGCCGGGCCTCGGCCAGCGGGTCTTGGCCAGCTTGCCGGTGGCCGAGAGGGTGATCCAGGCGTCGCGCATGTCCGGGCCGCCGAAGCAGATGTTGGTCGTGACCGGGTCCGGGAAAGCGTAGTGCTCGGTGGTCCCGTTCGGGTCGAAGGCGGTGATCCCGCCGTTGATGATGGTCGCCACGCACACCTTGCCGCCGGCCTCGACCGCCAGGCTGTCGAGCAGCTGGTAGCCCGGCAGGTTGCAGACCACGCGTCCAGGAGCGAAGCCGTCCGGCGGGGCGAGCCGGCCGGGCTCGGCGACGTCGAAGGCCCACAGCCGGCCGAGGTTGGTGTCGGCCATGTAGACCACCTTCTCGTCGGGCGAGAGGCCGACCCCGTTCGGCGAGACGAAGTGGTCGCGCTGGCGGCTGATGTGCGAGCCGTCGGGCTTGGCGTAGTAGAGCGCGCCGAACTTGCGGCCCTCTGGGGTGCTGCAGCCGTGGTCGGTGAACCAGAAGCCGCCCGACTTGTCGAACACCAGATCGTTGGGGCCGACCAGCCGTCGCCCGTCGCAGGCCTCGTAGAGGGTCTCCAGCTTGCCGGTCTTCAGGTCGAACCGTTGGATCGAGCCGCCCTGGTGGCTGGCTGGCGTCGGCCCGGGGATGGTCAGGCCGTTGTTGTCCAGCCACTCGAACGAGCCGCCGTTGTTGGTGATGTAGATGGCCCCGTCGGGGCCCAGGGCGGCGCCGTTCGGCCCGCCGCCGGTCTCGCAGACCGTCTCCCTTCGCCCGTCTGGCCAGATGCGCGTGAGCCTGCGGCCCTTGATCTCGGTGAGGATCACCGAGCCGTCCGCCATGGCGATCGGGCCTTCCGGAAACTCCAGCCCTTCGGCGACGACCTCGAATTCCATCGGCCGCTCCCTCCTGTCCTTTTGGAGCGAACTAGAGCCTGCCGCCCCTGCGGAAGGCAACCGAGCTAGCGGCGCTCCAGCACCTTGAGGACGAACGGGTGGTCGTCGACCTCGCTGGCCGGGTGGGCCTCCTCGCGCACCACCGTCCAGGCGCTCTCGTCGAAGGGCGGCAGGTAGACGTCGCCCTCCACGTCGGCGAGCACCTCGGTGAGGTAGATGCGCCTCGCCTTCGGCAGGGCCAGCGCGAACAGCGAGGCGCCGCCGATCACGCAGACCTCCTCGGCCCCATCCTCCTCGGCCTGTTCGCGGGCGATCTGCACGGCCTCGGAGAAGTCCTCGCAGGCGATAGCCCCCTTCGGCTGGAACGAGCCGTCGCGCGAAAGCACGATGTTGGTCCGTCCGGGCAGCGGCTTCAGCGGTAGGCTCTCCCAGGTCTTGCGGCCCATGATCACCGGCTTGCCCATAGTCAGGGCCTTGAAGTTCTGCAGGTCGGTCTTCAGTCGCCAGGGCAGGTCGCCGCCCCGGCCGATCACGCCCTTGCGGTCGCGGGCGATGGGGCCGGCGGTGAGGATGACCTTGGACATGGTCGCTGCGTCCCTAGAGGTCCTTCGCCGCCTGCCGCACGGCGGCGACCATGGCGGCCTGGGCGGCGGAGAGCTCACGCCCGGTGGCCTGCGGCCAGGCGGAGTTAACGACGATCACCAGCTTCTCCTCCGGGATCGTGACGATCGATTGACCGAAGATGCCGCGCGCGGCGTAGCCGTCCGGCAGCATCCACCAGAAGTAGCCGTAGCCGGGCGGCGGGGCGTCCTCCTTGATCTGCGGCGAGGTGGCCTGGGCGGTCCACCACTCGGGCAGGATCCGCTTGCCGCCGCGTCCCACGCCGCCCTCCAGCATGAACTGGCCGATGCGGCCGTAGTCGCGCAGGGTGATCGACATGCAGCAGCCGCCGCGCTCGTGGCCGGCCAGATCGAGCATCCAAATCGCGTCCCGCTCCATGCCGAGCGGCTTCCACAGCTTCTCGGAGGCGTAGCGGGCGAGGCTCTTGCCGGTGGCCTTGGAGACCAGCACGCCGACGAGGTCCGTCTCGCCGGTGTTGTAGGTGAACCTGGTCCCCGGCGGGTTGGCCCGCGGCAGCTTGCGCATGTAGCTGACGATCGGGTTGACCCCCGGCTCCAGGATGGCAGCCCCGGCCTGGGCGATGTCGGAATTGGGATCGGTGTAGTCCTCGTTCCACTTCACGCCCGAGCTCATCATCAGCAGCTGGCGGACGTTGACGCCGTCGTAGCCTGAGCCCCTCAGCTCGGGGATGTAGTCGGTGACCGGGTCCTCGAGGCTCTTGATGTAGCCGTCCTGGATGGCGGCCCCGACAAGGGTCGAGGTCACCGACTTGGCGACCGAGAAGGAGGTCCAGCGGTCGCGCGGCCGGCGGCCGAGGCCGTAGCGCTCCAACACGATCTTGCCGTCCTTCAGGACCAGCAGGCCGGCGACCCGGTAGTCGCGCATGTACTCGCTGACGCTGTAGGTCTTGCCGGCGTAGCTGAAGGTGGGGTCGATCTCGCGGTCGGCCTTGGGCAGGGGGCGCACCGGCCCCCCGCGGCGCACGGTGCTGACCTTGTAGACCTTCTCGATGGCCGGGTACCAAGCCTCCTGCTGTTCGGCGCTCCAGAACAGGATGCTCGGCGTGCCGGGCTTCAGCGCGGTCTGCGCCTGCGCCGTCGGCGCGGCCAGCAGCAGTCCCGAAAACAGCAACGCAGGCAGCAGTTTGCGCATGCGGTCGTCCCCCCCTGTTCTGGATTCGGAAGACTAGAGGCGCGGCCCGCCCGCGCAAGCGATCCTGCGTCAGCCGT
>JAQVDF010000225.1 GCA_028698405.1 Phenylobacterium sp.
GGCGAAGCCGATGGTGGCGTTCGGCTCGGCCAGGTGCACGTCGCCGAGCATGGCGTAGGAGGCGATCACCCCTCCCGTCGTGGGATCGGTGTGCACGACGATGTATGGCAGGCCCTTGGCCTTCACCTCGTTCACCGCCAGCGTCGTGCGGGCCATCTGCATCAGCGAGAGGGTGCCCTCCTGCATCCGCGCTCCGCCCGAGGCGGTAAGATCACCAGAGGCATGTCGCGGGCGATGGCCTCGTGGGCCGCCTTGATGAAGGCCTCGCCCGCCGCCGTGCTCAGCGAGCCGCCCATGAAGGAGAAGTCCTGCACCACCACGACGGCCGGCACGCCCTTGATCTTGCCGACGCCGATCGACATGCAGTCGTACTCGCCGGTGGCCTTGCGGGCGGCCTTCAAGCGATCGTGGTAGGGCCGCTCGTCCGGGAACTTCAGCGGGTCCTCGGGCGCATGGGGCGAGGCGATCTTCTCGAACTGGCCCTCGTCGAGGGTGTACCTAAGCCGGAGCGCCGCGCCGATCCGCATATGGCTGCCGGCCGGGGTGACCCATTGGGCCGCCTCCAGGTCGGGCCGGTAGATCATCTCGCCGGTGTCCGGGCACTTGACCCAGAGGTTTTCGGGGGTCTCGCGCTTGGCGAAGGGGTTGCGCACGCCCGGCGCGATGCGGGCCAGCCAGCCGCCCCGTTCCCTGGGGGCCTGCGGCGGTCGTCCGGGCTTGTCGTTTCGCTGGTCAGCCATCGCCATGGTTCACACCGCTGCTCCGACTCGCGCGAAGCGCACAGCCTTAGACAAGGTTTCCGCTTTGGAAAGCACCCTTGTTGTCACGCTTTCGTTCATCGCGAGCCCTTCCGCCACCTCGTCGACCAGCGCCGAGCCGACCACGGCGGCGTCGGCGATGCGGGCGATGGCGGCCGCGCGCTCCGGTGTGCGGATGCCGAAGCCGACCGCGACCGGCAGGCCGCTGGCCGCCTGAATCCGGGCGACGTTCGGCGCGACAGCCGACTCGTCGGCCTCCTTCACCCCGGTCACCCCGGCCACCGAGACATAGTAGATGAAGCCCGAGGCGCGGTTCACCACCACCGGCAAGCGCTTGTCGTCGGTGGTGGGCGTGGCCAGGAAGATCAGCGCCAGGCCCGCCGCGTCCAGGGCGTCGGCCAGCGGGTCGGCCTCCTCCGGCGGGCAGTCGACGACGATCACCCCGTCGATCCCGGCCTCGGCCGCGGCCCGGGCGAAGGCCGAAAAGCCCATGCTGACGATGAGGTTGAGGTAGCCCATCAGGATCAGCGGAGTGTCCTGGTCGCCGCGCCGGAAGTCGGCGGCGAGCTCGAACACGCCCCTCAGCGTCATGCCGGCCGCCAGCGCCCGCTGGGCGGCCTTCTGGATCGGCGGACCTTCGGCGACCGGATCGGAGAACGGAAAGCCCAGCTCGATCAGGTCGGCGCCGGCCGCCGGCAGACCCTTCACGATCTCGCGGCTGGTCGCCGGGTCCGGGTCGCCCGCCATCACATAGGCCACGAAGGCCGAACGGCCTTCCGCCTTCAGCGCCGCGAAGCGGGCCTCGATCCGCTCTCTGCTCAAATCTGCCGTCCCAGATGCGCGGCCACCGTCGCCACGTCCTTGTCGCCGCGGCCGGACAGGTTCACGACCACGATGCCGTCCTTACCGACCTCGGCGCAGACCTCCGGCAGCCTGGCGAGCGCGTGCGAGGACTCGATCGCCGGCAGGATGCCCTCGAGCTCGGCCAGCAGCTGGAAGGCGGCCAGCGCCTCGTCGTCGGTGGCCGTCAGGTATTTGGCCCGGCCGGCTTCGTGCAGGAAGGCGTGCTCGGGTCCGATGCCGGGATAGTCGAGCCCCGCCGAGATCGAGTGGGCCTCGGTGATCTGCCCCTCGGCGTCCTGCAAGAGGTAGGTCATGTTGCCGTGCAGGACGCCCGGGCGACCGCCGTTGATGGCCGCGGCGTGCCGGTTGGTGTCAACGCCCTCGCCCGCCGCCTCGACCCCGAAGATCCGCACGTCGTCGTTCAGGAAGGGATAGAATAGGCCGATGGCGTTGGAGCCGCCGCCCACGCAGGCGACCACCGCGTCCGGCAGCCGGCCTTCGGCGGCCAGGCACTGCTCGCGCACCTCTTCGCCGATCACCTTCTGGAAGTCGCGAACCATCACCGGATAGGGGTGCGGCCCGGCCGCCGAGCCGATCAGGTAGTAGGTGTCGTGGACGTTGGTGACCCAGTCGCGCAGGGCCTCGTTCATGGCGTCCTTGAGGGTCGCCGAGCCGGCATGCACCGGCCGCACCTCGGCGCCCAGCAGGTTCATGCGGAAGACGTTGGGCTTCTGCCGCTCGACGTCCACCGCGCCCATGTAGATGACGCACTGCAGGCCGAAGCGGGCGCAGACGGTGGCGGTGGCCACGCCGTGCTGACCCGCGCCGGTCTCGGCGATGATCCGCGTCTTGCCCATCCGCATGGCCAGGAGAATCTGGCCGAGGCAGTTGTTGATCTTGTGCGAGCCGGTGTGGTTCAGCTCCTCGCGCTTCAGGTAGACGCGCGCGCCGAAGCGCTCCGACAGCCGCTCGGCGAAATAGAGCGGCGAGGGCCGGCCCGCATACTGCCGCAGCAGCCCGTCGAGCTGCGCCTGGAAGCCCTCATCCGCCTTGGCCGCGGCGTAGGCGGCCTCCAGGTCGTGGACCAGCGGCATCAGGGTTTCGGGCATGTAGCGCCCGCCGAAGCGGCCGAAGCGGCCGGCCGCGTCGGGATAAGCCGTGTAGTCGTTGGGTTTGGCGGGGGCGTTCAAGGGAATCAGAGCTTGCGGACGGCGTCGAGGAACGCGGCGATCAAAGCCGGGTCCTTTAGTCCGGGCCCGCGCTCCACGCCAGTGGAAACGTCCGCGATGGGCGCGCCGGACAGGCGTACGGCGTCGGCGACGTTCCACGGATCGAGCCCGCCGGCCAGGAACCAGGGGCGCGAAAAGCGGCGGCCGGTCAGCAGCGACCAGTCGAAGGACGACCCGTGGCCGCCCGGCCGGTCGGAGGTCTTCGGCGGCTTGGCGTCGAACATCAGGTGGTCGGCGACGCCCTCGTAGGCCGCCGCCGCGTCGAGGTCGGCGGCCTCGGCCACCGGCAGCGCCTTGATCACGCCTGCACCTGCACGGCCGGCGACCTCGCGCACCCGGGCGGGGCTCTCCTTGCCGTGCAGCTGGATGAAGTCGGGATCGAGCCCGGCGCGGATCTCTTCCAACAGCGCATCGTCCGGATCGACCGTCAGGGCGACGATCTTCGCCCGGCCGCGGACCGGTTCGGCGAGGCGCGCAGCGTCGGCGATGCGCACCGCCCGCGGCGAGGCCGGGAAGAAGACCAATCCGAGGTATTCGGCGCCGCCGTCCAGCGCCGCGCGCACCGCCTCGGGCGTGGAGACCCCGCAGATCTTGGCTTGGACGCGCCCTGGCATGGGCGTGGATTAGGCCGCGCGCCCCCTCCGCCGCAAGAGGCGGGGCCGATTTGGGCATCGCCGGAACATCGCCCCGCGGCGCGGGTTGTCCGCCCGAACCCCCTCGGAGACCACGTGATGAACCACTCGATGCAGAACGGCGCCCTCGGCCGGCTGGCAGCCGGCGCGGCGCTCGGCTTCTTCGCCGGCCTGGCCGTGCCGCACGCGCGCAAGGCGGTGATGCAGGCGCCCTCGGTGATGGCCGGCGACTGGGTCGACGCCCTGACCGCCGAGCACCGGCTGGTGGAGGGCCTGTTCGACAAGCTGCTGCAGACCGACGATTCCCAGGCCGCCAAGCGCGAGGCGCTGCTGGCCAAGATCGCCTACGCCCTCTCCAAGCACGCCATCGAGGAGGAAAACGTCATCTACCCGGCGCTGATGGAGGCGGCGCGGGCGGACACCTCGCGCCACCTCACCGAGGACCACGCCAAGATCAAGACCTTCATCTACGACCTGCGGCGGCTGTCGGCGGCCGATCCGAAGTGGCTGGTCCGGGCCCGCGAGTTCGACGCCGAGCTGCGCCGTCACATGCGCGAGGAGGAGGACGAGGTCTTCCCCCACTTCCGCAACACCCTCTCGCCCGAGGACAACGCCCGCCTGACCAAGATGATGAACTGGGAAGGCTTCAAGGTGGCCTGAGGCCGCCCCCGTCATCCCGCAAAGCCGCACGTCTGGGGTCCCGGCTCTCGATCTGGCCGGCGACGGATTCGGGCGGTCGCGGGGGAGGAAGACTAGACCGGCCTGCCCTCCTGCTGGGCCTTCAGGAGGTCGCGGATCTCGGTCAGCAGGGCGTCGGTGTGCGTGAGACCGGCCTGGGCCTCCGCCTCGGCCTGCTTGTCCTGCTCGCGGCGGATGAAGTTGATCAGCTTGACCAGCATGAACACCGCCCAGGCCACGATCAGGAACTGGATCACGGTGTTGAGGAAGGCGCCGTACTGGATCGACACCAGCTCGACGGCGGGCGTGGCCGGATCCTCCTCGCGCAGCACCCATTGGTAGCGCGAGAAGTCG
>JAQVDF010000226.1 GCA_028698405.1 Phenylobacterium sp.
CTTCAAGGCCATGTGGGACGTCGGCGACCGGGCGACGATCGAAAAGGTCGGCTTCTCCCTGCTCGACATGAAGCGTTACCTGGAGAGCATCGGCTACAAGGCCGAGGGCTACCAGATCAGCTTCTCGGAGCTGATGGCCTCCAACGAGCCGCTGATCACCATCATCGACCTGGGCGACTACCGCCACTTCGTCGTGGTCAAAGGCGCCCGCGACGGCCAGGTGCTGGTCGGCGACCCCGCACAGGGCCTCCGGACCTACTCGGCCGACGAATTCGCCAAGATCTGGCAGCCGGTCATCCTGGTCATCGAGCAGGCCGGCCGGCCCGCCTTCAACCGCGAAGCGGAGTGGCGCCCCTACGGGAGCTACGCGCTCGGCGAGCCGCTGGGCGACGACTCGCTCTCCTCGCTGACCCGCGAGCTGCCGCCCCGCTACCAGATCACGCCGGTGTTCATGCTCAAATGACCCAAGGCCTGAAGATCATCGCCTTCGCCGCGACCCTGGCGGGCGGCCTGATCGCCGCCGGCCCCGCTGCGGCCCGCTCGCCGATGAGCGACGCCGAGATGGCCGCCCGCCGTGCGGGCATCCAGACGCCGTGGGGCTACGAGATCGGCCTCGGCGCCGTCGTGCGCACCTTCATCAACGGGGAGCTGACCCTGGAGAGCCGGCTGACCTGGTCCGACCAGGGCCTGACCCGGGAGTTCACCGTCGGTCAGCCCACGCCCGACGCGCAGGCCGCCGCCGCCCGGCTGGGCCTCGCCCTCGACGAGGATTGGATCGGCCTGATCCTCGAGAACCCGGACGGCTATACCGCCGCGCTGAACAGCATCACCTCCGACCGGGTGGGCAACCTGATCGTCAACACCGCGTCCAACCAGGACGTGCGCCTGGAGACCGAACTGATCCTCGACATCCCCGAGCTGGAGCAGTTCAAGCAGCAGTTCCAGACCGAGCAGCTCGACCTGCGGATCCAGGACGCGGTGACCAACGCCGTCGTGGGCGCGGGGCCGTAGGGGCTGGGGGGGCGCTAGTTGATCTCGCTGCGCTTCGGCGGCGGCGGCGGTAGAGGGGCGACGGGCACGCCGTCCTCGACCAGTTCGCGGACCTCGGCCGGGCTGGCCTCGCCGTAGATGTCGCGCTTCTCCGAGCGGCCTTCGTGAATGGCGCGCGCCTCGCCGGCGAAGGCGTCGCCCACGTAGTCGAAGTTCTCCTCCACGTGCGCGCGGATGCGGGCGAGCGCCTGCATCATCATCTCGCGCCGTCCGGCAGGCTCGGGGCGGGTGCGCTTGGTGCCGGCCACGGCCGGAGCCATGATCTGCTTGCGCACGTTGGCGCTCTCGCACACCGGACAGCTCAGCAGGCCGCGCGCCGACTGGTCGTCGAAATCGGACGAGGAGCCGAACCAGCCTTCGAACTCGTGGCCGGCGTCGCAGGCGAGGGCGTAACGGATCATCTCGGGTTAAGGGCCTGAAAAGCCTCTTGCATTCTGGAGGGCGGGAATGGCCCGCCGCGCGCTCTCCACTTGGGAGAGATCGAGGTCGACCGCAAGGACCCCGGGCTCGTCATGGTCGAGCTTGCCGATTACCTCGCCCCAGGGCGCCACCGCCAGGCTGCGCCCGAAAGTGCCGCGCCCGTCCTCGTGGAAGCCGCCCTGAGCGGGCGCCAATACGAAGGAGCCGGTCTCGATCGCCCGGGCCCGCAGCAGCACCTCCCAATGGGCCTCGCCGGTCGGGCGGGTGAAGGCGGCCGGCACGGTCAGCACCTGCGCCCCGGCCAGGGCCAGCGCCCGGTGCAGCGCCGGGAAGCGCACGTCGTAGCAGATCGTCAGGCCTAGCCTGACATCGCCCGCATCGACCGCAACAGCCCGGTCGCCGGGCGTGTAGAGGGCGCTCTCGCGCGCGCTCTCGCCGGTCGGCAGATCGACGTCGAACATGTGAAGCTTGTCGTAGGTCGCCGCGACCCGGCCCTGCGGGTCCAGCAGGATCGAACGGTTGGCGGCCGCCCCGTCCGGCCGCTTGACGAGCGCCGAGCCGATCAGCAGCCACACGCCGAGTTCGGCCGCGGCGGCGGCCAGGCCCTGGACGACCTCGTCCTCCTCGGGCGCCTTGAGGACCTGGAAGAGCTTCTCCCGATCCTTCTGCAGAAAGTTGGCGCCCTCGGGCGTGGCGATCAGCCTCGCGCCCTGGGCGGCGGCCTCGCGGACCAGCGGCAGGACGTGCGCCAGCGCCGCCTCCTGCGTGGCGGGCGTTCGGGTCTGGACCAGGGCGACGCGCAGGCTCATGGCCCGGCTTTCGCCGCCCGGCGCGAAGAATTCAAGCCTTTAGGCGGCCGCCCGCAGCAGCGGGTCCAGCTTGCCCGCCTGCTCCAGGGCCATCATGTCGTCGCACCCGCCGATGTGGGTGTCGCCGATGAAGATCTGCGGAAAGGTCATCCGGCCGCCGGAGCGCTGGATCATCTCCTGCTTCTTCTCGGGATCGAAGGCGGCCTCGATCTCGGTGAAGCTAACGCCCTTCTCCTCGAGCAGGGCCTTGGCCCGCACGCAGTAGGGGCAGAAGGGCTTAGTGTAGATGGTGACGTCGGACATGGCTCTCATAACGACGGAAGAGGTTGCAGGATCATATGGAGAGTCGGTCCGCCGACTGCACGCGTGCGACCACTGCGACATCCACGCCCACGGCCCCGGCCGCCAGCAGGGCCCGCGCGCAGCCATCGGCGGTGGCCCCGGTGGTCAGCACGTCGTCGACCAGCAGCACGCGCCGTCCGCGCACCTGCGCCGCCTTTGACGCCGGCACGCCGAAGGCGCCGGCCACGTTGCGGCGCCGCCCCGATCCCGAGCGGCCGCCCTGGGTGGCCGTGGCCTTGATGCGCCGCACGACGTCGGGGGCGTAGGCCGCACCGGACAGCCTGGCCAGCGGGCGGGCGACCTCGGCGGCCTGGTTGTAGCGGCGGGCGGCGAGCCGCGTCGGATGCAGAGGCACGGGCGCGACCAGGTCGACATCGGCCAGCAGCTCGCGCGCGGCGCGCGACAGCCATAGGGCGAACAGCGGGGCGAGGTCCAGCCGGTCGGCGTGCTTGAGCCGCAGGATCAGCCCGCGCGAGGCATCGTCGTAGAGGCAGGCGGCCCTGGCCCGCTGGAAGGCGTGAGGCCGGGCCTCGCAGGATGGGCAGCGGGCGCCCGGCGCCAGCGCATAGGCCTGCGGCGCCCCGCAACCGTCGCAGACGGGCCCGTCGATGAAGGCGATGCGGCCCCACGCCTCGGACGACAGGCCCGGGCTCTGCGGAGCCGGCCCCGTCTCGTCGTCGTCCAGGCTGTGCGGGGGAAAGACGAGGTCGAGCAACCCGCGACCGAACGCGCGGGCCCTGGGCCCTGGCTTCCAGGCCCGCCAGACGCCATGTTGCAGGCCCATGTCCGCCCCGCCCCGCATCTTCGACCGCGACCTGCACCGCAAGCGCCTGACCCGGGCCGCCGCCGACTTCGACGACGCCGGCTTCCTCAAGGCGCGCGCGGCCAACGACGTGGTCAACCGGCTGGAGGCCATCCTGCGCGAGTTTCCGGTGGCCGTCGACCTGGGCGCGCGCACCGGCGCCTTCCGCGAGGCTTTGGCGGCGAGCGACGCGGCCCCCCGCGTCGGTCTGCTGATCGAGACGGACCTGTCGGAGGCCATGCTGGCCGGACGGCGCACGCTGCGGGTCGCGATGGACGAGGAGCGGCTGCCGTTCGCGCCGCAGAGCCTCGACCTGGCGGTCTCGAGCCTGGCGCTGCACTGGACCAACGACGTGGTCGGAACGCTGATCCAGATCCGCCGCGCACTGAAGCCGGACGGGCTGTTCATCGGCGCCCTGCTGGGCGGGGCCACTCTCACGGAACTGCGCCAGTCTCTGGTGGCGGCCGAGATCGACCTGTTGGGCGGCGCAGGCTCGCGGGTTTCGCCGTTCGCCGACCCTTCCGACGCGGCGGGCCTGCTGCAGCGGTCCGGCTTCGCCCTGCCGGTCGCCGATGTCGACCGGGTCACGGTGCGTTATTCGCACCCGCTGAAGCTGCTCGCCGACCTGCGCCAGATGGGTGAGACCAACGTGCTGGCCGAGCGCCACCCGCGGCCGCTGACGAGGGCGCTGGTCGCCCGCACCTGCGAGATCTACGCCGAGCGGTTTTCCGGGCCGGACGGCAAGGTGGACGCGACCTTCGAGATCATCACCCTCACCGGCTGGGCGCCGCACGAGAGCCAGCAGAAGCCGCTGCGGCCCGGCTCGGCCAAGGCGCGCCTGGCCGACGCGCTGGGCGTCGTGGAGCACAAGCTGCCCAAGGCCGACCGATCCGGAACGGCCCGGCCGTCCGAAAGTTGAGACAGGCGGACCCACGAGAGGATCGCCATGCCTTCGGACGAGATCACTTCGCACACCGACCACGACGACGGTCATTCCGGCGGCTCGGGTATGGGCGAGCGGTTGTTCCTGTGGATCACCTGGGCGGC
>JAQVDF010000227.1 GCA_028698405.1 Phenylobacterium sp.
GGAGACGCCCAGCTCCTGATAGGGATCACGCGCCAACGAAGGTCCTCATTCGGAAAGTGAATCTCGGCTCTGCCGAAAGATTGGATGTACCGCAGGGCGCCGCAAGGGCGACTGTTGCGAATTTGTCACACTATGCGCGGCCATCCTTCCCGCGGCGGCAGCTCACTCCACACCGCGTTCGGCCACCAGGTCCCAGGCCGCGAAGTCGAGGGCGTCTTCCAGATCGGCCAGGGAATCCTCGCTGATCGTCTGCCCGCGGACCGACACGCCGGCCTCATGAACGCTCTCCGGATCGCCGCTGATCAGCGGGTGCCAATCGGCCAGGCCGCGGCCCTCGTGCAGGCGCCGGTAGGCGCAGCTCTTGGGCATCCACTCGAGCGCCTCGATGTTGTGCGGCGTCAGCTTGATGCAGTCGGGGACGTGCTTCTTGCGGTTGGGGTAGTCCTTGCAGGCGCAGCGGTCGGGATCGAACAGGCGGCAATGGACGCGGGTGGGAATCACCTCGCCGGTGTCCTCGTCCTCGAAGCGGACCAGACAGCACAGGCCGCAGCCGTCGCACAGGCTCTCCCACTCGGCGACGGTCATCTGCGCGAGGCGTTTTGTCTCCCAGAAAGGTCTCGTCGGCATGACGCGGGCGTCCTAAACCCTTTGGCGACCTGCCGCCATCGGATCGCGACGTGACCGACGAAACGCCACATGGGCCCGCCCCCGACGACGCGCCGCTGGACGCGGACGAGACCTGGCGCGCCGACCTCAAGGCCAAGGCCCGCCGGCCGCGCCGCTGGCTGAAGTGGCTGGCGCTGTCGCTGGCGGCGGTCTGCCTGCTGGCCGCCGGCGCGGCGGCCGGCGGCTGGTTCTACGTCAAGAACACCCACTTGCCGACCTGCCGGATATCCCGGACAAGGAAGAGCTCTACAAGACCAAGCGGGCGCCGGGCATCCGCTACCTCGACCGGCGCGGCGAGCTGATCGCCGAACGAGGCCCGCGATTCGGCGACCGCGTCGCCCTCTCCCAGCTGCCCGACCATGTCGTGAAGGCCTTCCTGGCGGCCGAGGACGCGCGCTTCTACGAGCACGGCGCGCTCGACTACCAGGGCCTGGTCCGCGCCGCCTGGGTCAACTGGCGCGCCGGCCGGGTGGTTCAGGGCGGCTCCACCCTCACCCAGCAGCTGGTCAAGGACCTGTTCCTGACCCCCGAGCGCAGTCTGAAGCGCAAAATCCAGGAGGCGGCGATCGCCTACCGGGTCGAGGAGAAGCTGAGCAAGAACGAGATCCTCGAGCTCTACCTCAACCGGCTGTTCTTCGGGGCCAACACCTTCGGGGTGGACGGCGCGGCGCGCACCTACTTCGGCAAGCCCGCCAGCCAGCTGACCCTCGGCGAGGCCGCGCTGCTGGCCTCGCTGCCCAAGGCGCCCTCGAAGCTGGCGCTCAACAAGGACATGAGCGGGGCGATGGCCCGCGGGCGGCGGATCCTGGCCAACATGGCCGAGGAAGGCTGGATCGCCCCCGAGCAGGCGCGTGAAGCGCTGGCCGAACCGCCGAAGCTGGCCGAGCGGCCGGCGGGCGAGGGCGACTACGGCTATGTACTCGACTACGCCACCGCCGAGGCGGTGCGGCTGGTCGGCGACGACGCTCCCAGCCTGATCGTCAGGCTGTCGATCGACCCGCAGATGCAGACCACCGCCGCCCAGACGCTGCGCGAGGTGGTGGCCGCGCAAGGCCGGTCCAGCGGGGCGACCCAGGGCGCCCTGGTGGCGCTGGCCAACGACGGGGCGATCCGGGCCATGGTCGGGGGGCTAGATTATGCGGAGAGCCCGTTCAACCGCGCCCTGCAGGCGCGCCGCCAGCCGGGCTCGACCTTCAAGCCGTTCGTCTACGCCGCGGCGCTGGAGGCCGGCGCCATGCCGACCGACGTGCGGCTCGACGAGGCGGTGAAGATCGGCGACTGGAACCCCGAGAACTACGGCGGCAGCTACGCCGGGCCGGTCACGCTGGAGACCGCCCTCGCCAAGTCGATCAACACGGTGGCCGTGCAGGTGGCCCAGGAGACCGGCGCCGACCAGGTGGCCGTGCTCGCCCGCCGATTCGGCCTTTCCAGCATCCCCGACCGTCCGAACCTGTCGGTGGCGCTGGGCGCCTACGAGGTCACCCTGCTGGAACTGACCAACGGCTTTTCGGTGTTCGCCAAGGGCGGCTACGTCACCCAGCCCTACCTGATCGAAGAGATCACCTCGCCGCTCGGCCAGCAGCTCTACGTGCGCGCGCCGAGCACGCCCGCCTTCGCCTACGACAGCGTGCGCGCCGGCCAGATGGTGCGGATGCTGCGCAAGGTAGTGACCTCGGGCACCGGAACGCGGGCGGCCTTCGACTGGCCGGCGGCGGGCAAGACCGGCACCAGCCAGGAATGGCGCGACGCCTGGTTCATCGGCTTCACGCCGGAGCTGACCGCCGGCGTCTGGTTGGGCGACGACGGCGGCCGACCGATGCGCCAAGTGACCGGCGGCGAGCTGCCGGCCGAGATCTGGCGCCGCTTCATGGTGGCCGCCCACCAAGGCCTGGTCCCGCGCGACTTCGACTGGCTGCCGCCCGAGCCGGAACCCGAGGTCGTCGCCTCCGAACGGGCCGCCTTCTACGACACCCTCTCCGCCGACTTCAGCCAGGCCGCCGCCCTCGCCGCCCCCGAGGCGGCGCTCGCCGAGGAGGGCCTCTACAGGCCCGAGTCGGTCGCCATCTTCCCGCCGCGCCACGCCGAGCCCGCCCGCGAACCCGACCGCTGGGAGATCGAACCGCCTGAGCGGTGAGCTCATCGTCCCGCTCGTCCTGGACAATGACGGGACGAGCCGAGGTGGGGCGCTGTCCCTTCCCCTTTGCGTCCGCCCCCTCTATCTCCACCGCCTCATGCGCGCGCCCCCGCCCCTGTTGGCCCTGAAGGACGTCCGGCTGTCGGACGGGCCGGTGATGCTGTTCGACGGCGTCGACCTGGCGTTGGACGCACGCGTTCGCGCGTGCCTCGTCGGGCGAAACGGGGCGGGCAAGTCGACGCTTCTGCGGATCATCGCCGGGCTCGCCGAGCCGGACGCCGGCGAGCGCACCCTGACGCCCGGCACGCGCATCGCCTTCGTGCCGCAGGAGCCGGAGATCACCGGCCCCACCCTGCTGGACTACGCGGTGTCCGGCGGCGCCCAGCCCTACGAAGCGGAAGCGGTGCTACAGGCGTTCGGCGCCGATCCGGCCAAACGGGTCGAAGGGCTGTCGGGCGGCGAAACGCGGCGTGCGGCTCTGGCCAAGGCGTTCGCCGAGGACCCGGACGTCCTGCTGCTCGACGAGCCCACCAACCACCTCGATATCCTGGCCATCGCCACGCTCGAGGAGATGATCCGGGCCAGCCGTGCGGCGGTGCTGATCGTCAGCCACGACCGCGCCTTCCTGGAGCGCGTCACGGACCGCTGCTTCTGGCTGGCCCACCGGCGGGTCCGGCGGCTGGACGCGGGCTTCTCCAAGTTCGACGAGTGGCAGGAGCGCATCCTCGCCGCCGAAGCCGAGGAAGCCCGCCGCCTGGACAAGGCCCTGGAGCGCGAGCAGCACTGGCTGGAGCGCGGGGTGACCGCCCGCCGGGCGCGCAACGAGGGCCGCCGCCGCCGGCTGCTGGCCCTGCGCCAGGCCAAGGCCGAGCGGCTGCGCGAGCTGGGCGGGCAGCTGTCGATGGGCCTGTCCTCCTCCGGCGTCGCCGGCCAGCGGGTGGTCGAGGCCAAGCACATCTCCAAGGCGTTCGGCGAGCGGACCATCCTGAAGGACTTTTCTACCCGCATCGTGCGCGGCGACCGGGTGGCCATCGTCGGGCCGAACGGGGTCGGCAAGACCACGCTGGTGAAAATCCTGTTGGGCGAACTGGCCCCCGATTCCGGCGAGGTGAAGCTCGGGACCAACCTGGAGATCGCCTACATCGACCAGGCCAGAGCGGACCTGAAGGCGGACATGAGCCTGAAGGACGCCCTGGCGCCGGAGTGGGGCGACCAGATCATGGTCCGCGGCCGGCCCAAGCACGTGGCCGCCTACGCCAAGGAGTTCCTGTTCACCGACGCCCAGATGCGCCAGCCGGTGCGCAGCCTCTCGGGCGGCGAGCGCAACCGCCTGCTGCTGGCCCGGGCCCTGGCCAAGCCGGCCAACCTGCTGGTGCTCGACGAGCCGACCAACGACCTCGACATGGACACCCTCGAGCTGCTCGAGGACCTGCTGGCCGACTACGAGGGCACCTTGATCCTGGTCAGCCACGACCGCGACTTCATCGACCGGCTGGCGACCTCCACCGTCGGCATCGACGGCAAGGGCAAGGCGGTGGAAACGCCCGGCGGCTGGACCGACTTCGTCTCGCAGAACCACGGCTTCTTCGAGGCTGCGGCCCGCCGCGCGACGCGGGCCAGGCCCGCCGCCGCGCCCAGGCCGGCGCCCGCAGCCCCCGTTCGGCCGG
>JAQVDF010000228.1 GCA_028698405.1 Phenylobacterium sp.
CGCCCTACGACACTCGCGAGACCCTGCGACGCCTGGAGGCGGAGGTGGCGGTCACCGCACCTCGCCTGCTGGTCTTCCTGGGCGACACCTTCCACGACCGCAGGTCCGAGGGCCGGCTGGCGCCCGACGACGCAGACCGGTTGCGCGCCCTGGCGGCGGGCCGCACCCTCGTCTGGGTGGTGGGCAACCACGACGCCGACGGGCCACAGGCCCTGCCCGGCGAGGTGGCGGCCGAGTTCGACCTCCACGGCCTCAAGCTGCGGCACGAGCCCCGCCCTGGCGCCCAGCCCGGCGAGCTGGCCGGCCACCTGCACCCCTGCGCCAAGGTCGCCGCGGCCGGCGGCGTGGTGCGCCGGCGCTGCTTCGTCACCGACGGCGAGCGGGCCGTGTTGCCGGCCTTCGGGGCCTACGCCGGCGGCCTCAACATCCGCGACCCGGCGTTCTCCGGAATGTTCGTCCGCACCCCCATCGCCGCCGCCCTCGGGGCCGGCCGCGTCCACCCCGTCGGCTGGAAGAGCCTGCGGGCGGACTGACGCCCTTACGTCCCTTTCAGGGGAAGGAAGCTCAGAGCCTCAGGGCCTGCTCCAGCGCGATGGCGAGCGACAGGCCGGCGCCGAGCGTCAACACAGTCAGCAGGCGCGGCCAGCGAGCGGGGACATCCGGGGCGGTATGGTCGAACAGCCACTGAATCAGAAAGGCCGACAGGAAGCCGCAAAGCAGCCAGGTCTCCGGCCAGCGGCCGCGGGCCAGGATCAGCAGCCAGGCGACCACCGGCCCGATCACCGAGGCGGCGAGCCGCTGCGGGCGCGGGACCGGACGCGCGGTCTCCAGGCCCCAGCGGATGCCCCCCACGAAGCTCATCACGATCGCCGACCAGGTCAGGATGACGGTGAGCGCATCCTGCGCCAGCCGGTCGGGGCCGTAGGCGTAGACCGCCGCCGAGACAGGGAACGGCGACAGCGCGGCGAGCGCGATGATCCACAGGGGGAGCGGGGCGGAGGTCTCGGCTTCCATGCGCTCAAGTCCTTCGGAACACGACAGAGGCCGCCCAGCCGGCCAGCAGGGCGACAGCGACAGAGGCCAGCCCGTACAACCATGGCCGTTCGCGGGCAAACAGGTAGAGGGTTCGCTCCAGGCCCGCCTTCTCCACCGTCAGGGTGCGGCTGCGGCTGGCCACGGGGCGGCCGTCCTGGAACAGGAAGATGTCGGCGCGGTACTCGCCGATGGGGGCGGCGGTCGGCAGGTCGACCTCGGCGCGGAACAGGCCACGGTCGACGAACCGCACCCCGCGCTCGTCCTCGGCGTAGAGCCGGGCGTTGGCCTTCAGCCGCACCACCGCCTGGCGCCACTGGCCGTAGTCGGCGCCCAGGCGCGAGACGACCACGTCGCGCACGCCGTAGCGGGTCTCGATCCGTTGCTCCTCGGGGGCGTTGATCGGCAGGTGGTCGACGCCGGCCCCCAGCCGTCGCAGGACGCCGAACGGGGCGATGTCGCGCAACGGGCGGGTGGAGGCGGCGCGGTAGAAGCCCGGTGCGCCCTCGAAAACTACCGGCCGGCTGTTGATCCACATGCCCGCCACCCGCGTCTTGCGGGCGATCCGCACCGGCTCCTGGGGCCCCCGCACCAGCACCACCACGTCGGCCGGCTGGGTGTCGGGGTTGAACACCGCCCCGTAGATCACGATGCGGGCCCCGCGGAAGCTGGAGGTCACCCGCACGTTGGTCTCGGTCAGGGCCGCGGAGATGGCGGCGGGGGGCTGGTCCATCGGCACGGCCATCACCCGGCTCCCGAGACCAGCACGAAGGGGTCGGCGGGGCGGATGAACAGGTCCAACCCCATCTTCAGCCCGACGACGAGCACGATCAGCGCCAGCAGGGCGCGCAGTTCCTCGGCCCGGAAGCGCATGGAGGCGCGGGCGCCGAACTGCGCCCCCAGCACGCCGCCGGCCAGCAGCATGGTGGCCAGCACCACGTCCACCGTCTGGTTGCGGCCCGCCTGCAGCACGCTGGTCAGCGAGGTGGTGATGATGATCTGGAACAGGCTGGTGCCCACCACCACGCCGGCCGGCATCCGCAGCAGGTAGACCATGGCCGGCACCAGCACGAAGCCGCCGCCCACCCCCATGATCGCCGACAGGATCCCGACGAACACGCCCAGCGCGATGGGAGGCAGCACGCTGATGTAGAGGCGCGAGCGCGGAAAGCGGACCTTGAACGGCAGGCCGTAAAGCCAGGGCGGTCGCCGGTCGCGTCGCGGCTTCGGCGGCTCGCCGCGGCGCCGGCGCAGGATCGCGCCCAGCGACTCGGTCAGCATCAGCCCGCCGATCACGCCCAGGAAGACGAGGTAGGAGAGCGAGACGACGAGGTCCGCCTGCCCCAGCAGCCGCAGCCAACGGAACACCTCGACGCCCAGGAAGGAGCCCGCCGCACCGCCGGCCGCCAGCACCCCGCCCATCCGGAAGTCCACCGCCCGGCGCCGGGTGTAGGAGATCACGCTGGAAGTCGAGGACGCCGCCACGTGGTTGGCCTCGCTGGCCACCGCGACCGCGGGCGGAATGCCGAGAAACACCAGGATCGGCGTCATCAGGAAGCCGCCGCCGATGCCGAACAGGCCGGAGATGAAGCCCACCGCCGCGCCGAGGGCGATCAGCAGCGGCGCATTCACCGACACCTCGGCGATGGGGAGATAGATGTCCACGGCTCAACCGCCGGCCTCGGATGTCGCGCGCCGCCATTCGGTCCGGGGGGCGAGCAAGGCTCAGCGCGCGTAGACGGCCAGGCGTGAGACGGTCAGGGAATCGAGCTCGCCCGTGGCGGGCAGTCCCTGGTCACGCTGGTAGGCGGCGACGGCCATTCTGAGCGCCGGGGAGGCCGCGCCGTCCGCGGGGCCGAGCATCTGGTAATAGTTGAGGCGCGAGAGCGCCTTCTGGGCCATGGCCACGGCGGCCTTCTCGCCGTCGGCGGCCAGGCTCGGCGTCGCGGCGCGGAAGGCGGCGGCCGACTTCTCGGCCACCACGCGAGCTTCGTCGGAGAGCTGGGCCTTCACCCGCTGGGCGCTGGCGCGGGCCTCGGCGTCGCCCGCGCGGCCGGCGATCAGGTACCAGCGGTAGGCCTCGGCGGCGTTCTGCGGCACGCCGATCCCCTCCTCGTGCAGCCGGCCCAGATTGTACTGGCTGTCCACCAGCCCCATCTCGGCGGCCCGCTGGAACCACTGGGCGGCGGTGGTGGTGTTCTTGGGTCCGCCGGTTCCCTCGAAATAGTAGAGCGCCAGGTTGTGCATCGCCTTGCGCTCGCCGCGCTGGGCGGCGCGCTCGGTCCAGCGCCGGGCTTCGGCCAGGTCCTGCTTCAGGCCCGCGCGGCCGGCCTCGTGCAGCTTGGCGAGATAGAGCTGGGCTGGGGCGTGGCCGAGATTGGCGGCCTGTTTCAGCTTCTCCACTCCGGCGGCGTCGCCCGCGTCGATCGCCTGCGAGGCCTCGGTGTAGAGCGCCTCGAGGTCGACGTCGGTCGCGGCCGGCGGCGCGGTCTCGGTCAGCTTCTTCGGGGCCAGGGCGACGGCGGCGAGCGGGGGCTTGGGCGCGGCGGCGACCGGCGCACCCTGTTCGGCGAGTTGCGCCTGGTCGGCGCCCTTCTGAATCTCGCCCGACTGCAGCACCAGGCCGCTGATCGACAGGCCCGCCGCGGCCATGCCGCCGGCCACCAGCACGGCGGTCGGCAGGGTCCCGCCGGACCGGCGCTTCTTGGCCACGCTGAAGCCGGAGAAGGGGCCGCTCTCGTCCTTGGCCTTCGCAGGCTTCTGACCCGCCGCGGAGGCGCGCGCGGCGGCCCGCGCCTGTTCGATCAGTTCGCGGGCGGTCAGCCGTTCCAGCGGCTTGGACTCTTCTTCGCCCCTGGGCTCGAAGAGGTCTTCCTCGGGGTCGGAGACCTCTGCGGTCGCAGACTCCTCGTCGGCGGCGGCTTCGGCGCCGGCCGGCTCTTCGAATTCGGCGTCGACGACGTCGTCGTCCGGCCGGGCCGATGCGAGTGCGGGCCATGCCGGCGTCTCGGCGGGCGCGGCGGCCTCCGCCGGGGTCGGCTCGGTGTCGACATCGAAGCCGGCCGCGGGCTCCAGGGCCGGCGGCTTGAGGAGTTCGGCGTCCACGTCCGAGAGCGCTTTCGCGGGGGCCTCGTCGGAAGCGTCGGCGGGGGGCTCGGCGTCCAGCGCCGACAGCACCTCGGCCAGCGGATCCTCGGCCTCGACGGCCCGCCCGCCCTCGGCCGTCTCCGGCTCCGGCGTCTCGGGTTCGGCGTCGGCCGCCAGTTCGGCAGGCTCCACCGTCTCGTCGGACGGGCCGAAGCCGTCGGCGGCCTCGAAGTCGGTTTCGTCGAACTCCGGCTCCGGCGCGCTCCGCTCTGGCCGGGTGACGGGGAAGGCCGAGCCGAACAGGCGGGTGGCGGCGGCGAAGGGCTCCGGCGCGG
>JAQVDF010000229.1 GCA_028698405.1 Phenylobacterium sp.
TCTAGGGTAGTGGCTGCGCCTCAGTCGCATCGCCCCCGTCGCGCGCCGTGGCGATGAAGGCGCAGGCGCCGGCCGCGGCCGCCCCCGCGGCGGCCTCGGGCATGGCGGGCTTTCGTCGTTCCCCGTCCAAACGCCGGAGCGTCCGGATGGGTCCGCCCTAGAACCCGTCGCGCAGGAAGGCCTCGGCGAAGGCGCAGTGCATGGCGACGCCGCGGGCCATGACGTTCTCGTCGAGGACCATGCGGTTGGAGTGCAGGGCGCAGCAGCTGCGGAAGTCGCCGCCTTCGGGCGTCGCGCCCAGGAAGACCATCGCGCCGAGGACCTTCTGCAGGACGTAGGAGAAGTCCTCCGCGCCCATAACCGGGGCCGGCATGGTGCGCCAGGCCCGCTCGCCGTAGAGGTCGGTGGCGACCTGTTCGGCCAGGGCCACGGCGCGGCCGTCGGCGACGGTGACCGGGAAGCCGTGGATCAGCTCCACCTGCGCCTCGGCCCGGTGGGCGAGGGCGATGTTGGCCGCCACCCGCTGCACCCCCTCGTGCGCCAGCGCCCGCGAACGCTCGGAGAAGGAGCGGATGGTGCCGAGGATGATCGCCTGCTCGGGGATGACGTTGTCGGTCGTGCCGGCGGCGATCTTGCCGACGGTGATCACCACCGGGTCGAAGGCCGGCACCTGGCGGGTGACCATGGTCTGCAGGGCGATGACGATCTCGCAGGCGATCGGGATCGGATCGATGGCGTCGTGCGGCTGCGAGGCGTGGCCGCCCTTGCCGTTGACGACGATCTCGAATTCGTCGGCCGCGGCCAGCACCGGCCCGGTGCGCCCCGCGAACACGCCCGACGGAACGTTCGGCGAGACGTGCAGGGCGAAGGCCGCGTCCGGCAGCGGGTCGAGCAGCCCGTCCTCCAGCATGTGGCGGGCGCCGTGGTAGCCCTCCTCGCCGGGCTGGAACATGAACACCACCGTCCCGGCCAGCGTCTAGCGCCGCGCGCACAGCGCCCGGGCCGCGCCGACCAGCATCGCCGTGTGGGTGTCGTGGCCGCAGGCGTGCATCGCCCCCTCGACCCGGGAAGAGAAAGGCAGTCCGGTGTCCTCGTTCAGCGGCAGGGCGTCCATGTCGCCGCGCAGCAGCACGGTGCGCCCGTTCTGCGGTCCGCGCAGGATGGCGACGAAGCCGCTGGTGGACAGTCCCTCGCGGATCTCCAGCGGCAGGCCGGCCAGGGCCGCCTTGGCCTTGGCGGTGGTCTTCGGCGTGAAGAGGCCGAGCTCCGGCTCCTCGTGGATCGAGCGGCGCAGGGCGATCAGGTCGGGGAGGAGGGCTTCGCCCGCCTCGGCCCAGGGAGTGCGCGGGGTCAAGGTGTCCATGAGGGCGAGCTTGAGCCCGCCGCCCGGCGGACGCAACCACGCCCTGGCGTCAACCCCAGGCGTAGTTGAAGCTGACGCTGATCCGCTCGGACTTGGCGCGGTTGACGGTCACCTCGTGGCGCAGCCAGCTCTCCCACATCAGCACCGTGCCCGGCTGCGGGGCCATGTAGACGAAGCTCTTCTGGTCCTCGTCGGCGTCGGCCCGGCGCGGCGGCGCGGCCATCATCATCGCCAGCCGCGGGTCCTCCAGCTTCAGCGCGCTGGCACCCGGCGGGACGGCCACATAGACGGTGCCGGAGATCACGCTGTGGGGGTGGATGTGGCTGGTGTGCGAGCCGCCGCTCTTCAGGATGTTGACCCACAGGCTGTCGAGCCGCAGCCGGCCGGCCCCGAGGTCGAGCTGCAGCGCCTCGGCGTAGGCGCGGGCGTGGCGGTCGAGGCGGGTCTTGAGCTGGGCGAACACGCTGGCCCGGCGGGGAAGGTCGTCCAGCGAGGCGTAGGAGGTGTAGCCCGGATAGGTCTTCTCGCGGCACCAGGCGCGGCCGGCGGCGTCCTCGGCGGCCAGCATGCGGCACGCCTCCTCCAGCTCCTGGTTGAAGGCGGGAAAGCCGCGCTCCTCGGCGAGGCTGGACTCGTAGATCCGGGTGACGAACAGGGACTTCAGCGCCATGCGACGCCGGCTAAGCCGCGCGGGGCGCGAAGTCCAGCCGCTTCAGCAGCGCCCTGCCGTGCGGCCCGCCCTGCGCGCAGCCTCGGCGTCGGCCTTGCGGGCGGTCCGCGCGGCCTCCGTCTGCGGCCCGGCCGGCGGCCCCTCGGACCCGCCGCCGGCGCGGCCCTGGTTCATGGCGGCGAGCATCCCGTAGCGGGCGGTCGCGATCGGATCCATGTCTGCGCCCCTTCCATCCCCAGGACCCAGGCTGCGCCGATCGGGGTTAAGTCATCGGCTGCAAGGCGTGGTGAAGGCGGGGTGAACGCCGCCGGGCCGCGCCGAACGTGCTATGCTTGTAAAAAAAGGAGGTATCCGATGAGAACGCTTCCTCTCCTGGCCGCCCTGGCGCTGGTCGCCGGCGCGGCGCAGGCCCAGCCCGGCACGAGCCAGAACCCGCCCGCCAAGACGTCCCTGTGCCTCGAAGTCAGCGGCGCGATCATTCCGCCGGTCTGCCAGCGGCCCGGCTCGCGGCTGGATCAGCGCGAGGACATCTGCCTCTGCTCCGCGGGCGGGACCAAGGTCGAGGCGCCGGTCTGCGCCCCCGGCCAGAAGCCGCCGGCCGAGTCCAAGGAGTTCGAGAAGGCCCGCCGGGAGGCGGCCCGCGACGGCAGCCTGATCGGCGACACCTGGCAGGGGCAGCCGATGTGCGTGGAGCTGAACCGGGGCCGGTGAGGCCTCAGCCCAGCGCCCCGTAGACCAGCTTCTGGAACACCGGCAGCGCCGCGCGCGCGCCCATGCGCTGGCCGGTGGCCAGCTGCGAGGCGGCCTCGGGTCCGAGCTCCATCGAGTTCTGGATCAGATAGATCAGCACCAGGTCCTGGGCCGGGTCGGCCTGCCACCACGTCCCGAAGGCTCCCGGCCAGCCGAACGCGCCCTTGGAGCCGGCGCCCATCCACGCCTGCTTCTCCGGATCGGTGATCACCGACAGGCCCAGGCCGAAACCCTGGCCCAGCCAGAAGGGGATGCCCATGAAGGGGACCTCGCGCTGGGCGTCGGTCAGCCGGTTGGTGGTCATCAGGTCGACCGTCTCCGGCTTCAGCAGCCGCACCTCGTCCAGCTCGCCGCGGCCCAGCAGCATGCGGGCGAATCGCAGGTAGTCGTCGGCGGTGGAGACCAGCCCGCCGCCGCCGGCCTCGAACACCGGCGGCTGGGGCTCCGGCGGATAGGAGACGTCCTTCAGCGGCCCGCTCTCGGCCGGCGCCTTGTAGAGCCTGGCCAGGCGGTCGGCGTTCTCGGGCCTGGCCCAGAAGCCGGTGTCGCCCATGCCGAGCGGATCGAGAATCCGCGCCTTAAACACCTCGCCGAGGCTCTTGCCCTCGATGCGGGCGACGATGAAGCCCAGCACGTCGGTCGCGTGGCTGTAGTGGAACCGCTCGCCCGGCTGGTAGGTCAGCGGCAGCTCGCCCAGCCGGCGCATCCACTCGTCCGGCCCGTAGGGGCCCAGCAGAGGCGCGCCGAGCGCGGCTTCGTAGGCGTGGGCGATCGGCCCCACCGAGGTGAAGCCGTAGGCGAGGCCCGCCCGGTGGGTCATCAGGTCTTCGATGGTGATGTCGCGGGCGGCGGGGACCGTGTCCTCCACCGGCCCGGCCGGGTCTTTCAGCACCCGCATGTTCGAAAACTCGGGCGCCCAGCGGGTGATCGGGTCCTCGAGGGCGAGCTTGCCCTCCTCCATCAGCATCAGCGCCGCGACCGAGGTGATCGGCTTGGTCATCGAGGCGATGCGGAACTGGGTGTCGCGGGTCATCGGCTTGCCGGCGGCGATGTCGCGCTGGCCGATGGCGTTGACCTGCACCACCTCGCCGCGGCTCCAGACGAGCGTCACGAAGCCCGACAGGTCGCCGGCGTCGACGATGGCCTGCAGGGCGGGCGGGATCTGCTCCAGCGCCTTGCGATCCAGCCTGCCGATGTGCGCGTCGCCGTCCATGCCGCGTCTCCTTCTCTCCCGTTTTCCCATCGATACCCGCGGGCGCGCCGCCCGACTACGGCGCCCTTGCGTCAAGCAGGGCCGATTGACGGGCGTCGGCGAGGGGGATCATGTAGCCGCGCGAAGTCCAGGCCCTAGCCGCGAAATCTCCGCCCGGCCGGCGCACCGCCGGCCGTCGATGCGCCTTGCCCGGCCGCAGGATGAGAGCCGGGCCGCCCCTCGCGAGACGACATGCCTGTGCAAGAAGACACCTACGGGCGCCTCCTCCCCTCGCGGGAGAGGGAACAGGCTTGCCGCTGCGGCGCCGCGTCGCGTCTTGTCAGGTTGCGGCCACATGCTTACGTAACGTCATGATGCTGCAACGCGGCAATTGAACTGCGGCGATTTCGCGCTTATATGCGCGGTCCATTTCTTGTCGGGTGGGGCCATCGTGTGTGCCGG
>JAQVDF010000230.1 GCA_028698405.1 Phenylobacterium sp.
ATCGGGCCCCAGGCGGCCAGGCAGGGCAGGGCGGCGAACACCTTCAGCGTCGCCTCGGCGAGCAGGCGGCCCCACCAGGCGCTGTCGCGGGCCAGGGCGATCACCGCCACGCCTCCCGGCGTCTTGGCGGCGGCCAGGGCGTCTTCGGGCTTGGCGGCCAGGGCCAGGCGCGGGGCTGCCCCGAACCGCGACCTCGCCAGCTCCACCGCGCGCGCCCCGCCCCAGACCGACAGGTGGTAGGGACCCTGGCGGGAGAGGCTGTCGCCGATCAATTCGCGCCAGATGCGCACCACGAGGCCGGGCGGCGCGGCCAGGCGGTCCTTGGTCAGCAGGCGGCGCAGGAGCTGCGCTTCGCGGGCCGGGCGCAGCGCGAACTTGTCGCCTTCGCCGGCGGCGGCCTTGGCCCGCGCGACCTCGATGGCGAGCGAGGCGCGCTCGTCGACGAGCCGCAGCAACTCGGCGTCGATCTCGTCGATCCGCGCCCTGACGGCGTCAAGCGGTTGCACGGCGGGCTTGGGCTCCGCGTCGGCCATGACTTCCCCCGAAACGAAGCGAGGGACCTAGGTCAAACCGGCCAGCCGCGCAATTTCTTTCCTCCAGCGCCGCTGGCGGCGTGGCGTTTGCGCATCAATAGACCCTGGGCGCCGGTCCCAGCGCCACCGGCCCGAGCGTCGCGCGGCCCGCCTGGAAAGCCAGCGTGGCGCGGGCGGCCTCGCCGTCGGCGGCGCGGGCCTGAATCACCGCGGCGGCGACCTTGGCCGTCTCCTGCGGGATGATCCCCGCCGCGCCCAGCGCCTCCAGGGCCTGCGGCGCGCGCTGCAGCGAGGCGTCGAGTTCGCCGCGCAACCGGCCGTCGGTCCCGACCGTGAGCGTCCCGTTCTGGGCGCCGACCTGGGCCTCGCCGGCGGTGATCCCGACCTGGCGTACGCTGAGCCGGCCGCCGGCGTCGGTCCAGGCGCGCACGGCCGAACCCCAGTCGCGGCCGCTGAAGTTCGCGGCCTTGTCGAACACGGCCTCGAAGATCATCCCCACCGGCTTGTCGCCGGCGATGCGGCCGAACAGGCCGGCGGGACCGGCCTTGCCCTGGTCGACGCGGAATCGGACCACGCCCTGGTCGTCCTCCGGCATCGGGCGCAGGTGCAACTCGACCACTTCGGCCGCCGTCAGGGCGAAGGCCTGGGCCCCGGGGGCGGGGGCGAAAGTCAGATCGCGGCCTTCGAACGAGACGCTGGACGGGCCGTCCGCAGCCTCGTAGCTGGCGCGGATCAGGCGGCCGCGCACCTCCACAGGCCCGCCGATCGGGCGGGTGAAGGCCAGGCCGTCGGGCGCTGCGGCGATCCAGTCGCCGAGGGCGTAGATCGGCGACTGGGCTTCCAGCCGGGGCGTCGACAGCGCCCAGCCGGACGGGTCGCGCACCCGCGCCTCGGTAAAGGTCAGGTTGAGGCGGAAGGGAAAGCCCGCGACCTTCCGCTCCTTCCAGGCCACCTCCCAGCCGGCGCTGCGCATCGCCTCGATGCGGGCGTCCATCTCCCGGACCGCCTGGCCGCGCAGCCAGAACCAGCCGGCTGACAGGGCGGCGACCAGAACCAGGGCGATCGCGAACGGAATGATCAGGCCGAGGCGTCGCGGTTTGCGGGCGGCGGCGGTATCGGGCAGAGACATGGGGCTCGTCGTGGGAGGCGTGGAAGTGGACCAGGGTCGGTGGGTGTTCGGCTACGGCTCGCTGATGTGGCGTCCGGGTTTCCCTTCTCAGGAGCGCCGGCCGGCCACCCTACACGGACGCCGCCGCGCCTTCTGCATCTATTCGGTGCATCATCGGGGCACCTACCAGCGGCCGGGCCTGGTGCTGGGCCTGGCCCCGGGCGGGTCGGTGCGCGGGATCGCCTACCAGATCGCCGACGCCGACTGGCCCGAGGTCTACGCCTACCTGCGCGAGCGCGAACAGCCCACCGAGACCTACGTCGAGGCGACCGCCCAGGTGCGGCTCGCCGACGGCCGCCGGGCCGAGACGCTGGTGTTCGTCTCCGACACTCGCCATCCCCAGTGGGCCGGGATGCTGTCGCTGGAGCGCCAGGCCGAGCTGATCGCCGGCGCGGTCGGGCTCTCCGGGCCCAACGTGGACTACCTCCGCGACCTCGTCGTGCACCTGCGCGAGGAGGGCATCCGCGACGCGGCGATGGAGCAGCTCCTGCAGATGGTCGAAGCCCGCGAACTCGCCCTTCACAGCCACACGCGCCGCGGCGCGTCCGAACCCGAGGACGCGCTGCCTTAGGCGCCCCTACCTTCCGCTGCTGCGCGGGGGAGAGGAGGACGCTGCCGCGCCTACTCGCTCAGCAGCTTCATCGACGCCGCCTCGATGCGCTCCTCGAGGATGCGCATGAACTCGCCGCGCTTCAGGCCGGCCGGGATGGGTTCGAGGTATTCGAAGACGATGGCGCCCGGGTGGCGCAGGAAGCCGTGGGCCGGCCAGTGGACGCCGGAGTTGGTGGCCACCGGATACACCGGCACCTCGAGGTCGCGGTAGAGACCGGCGACGCCGGGCTGGTAGATTCCCTTCACGCCCGGCTTGCCGCGGGTCCCTTCCGGAAAGATCACCACCTGGCGGCCCTCGGCGAACAGGTCGCGGGTCTCGCGGACCATCTGGCGCAGGGTGTTGGCCCCGCCGGAGCGGTCGATGACCACGGTGCCGACCTTGCGCGCGTACCAGCCGAACCAGGGGATCCAGAGCAGCTCCTTCTTCATCACGAAGGCGGAGGCGGGCAGCCAGGCGAACTGCGAGAAGACGTCCAGCATGCACTGGTGCTTGGCCGCCACGAGGGCAGGGCCCTTGGGCAGGTGTTGCGTCCCGCGCACCTCGACCTTGATGCCGCAGATCAGCCGCAGCATCAGGTGGATGCCGTTGGCCCACACCCGGAACATCGACACCGTCCAGCGCCTCGGGCCCAGCAGCAGCGGGGTGCCGGCGATCGCCAGCACGGCCGACCACAGATAGAAGGCGGCCACGAACAGGAAGGAGCGCAGGTAGATCATTTCGGCTGCGGGGTTGCCGCAGTCTCGCCTGCGCCGTCAACCTCCGGCGCCTCGGCCTCCCGCTTGGGGCCGAGGCTGAGGATCGCCTCGCGGCCGAGGATGGCCAGATATTTGGAATACTCCATCACCATCAGCCGCGCGCCGCGGGCGGTGCGCCACCAGCGCGAGGCGTCGATCACCGAGGTGGCCACCGGATAGGCCTGCAGTTCGGCTTCGGGCATGGCGCCGCGCAACTCCAGCATGGCGCGCGGCATGTGGTAGTCGGCGGTCACGACGATCAGGCTGTCGTAGCGCATGGCCCGCGCCCACTCGGCCGTCTCCTTGGCGTTGCCGACGGTGTTCGCCGCCTCGAAGCCCAGGTCCACGCAGCAGTCGTAGAGCCGGCGCACGGCGCGCGAGACGGTGCGGATGTCCTCGCGGCTGGCCTCTCGGTTGACGCCCGAGACCAGCAGCCGCTTGCCGCGCTCCGTCTCGAGAAGGTGCATGGCCGCGGCGATGCGCTCGTTGGAGCCGGCGCCGGTGAGGGCGACGATGCCGTCGGCCGGGCGCGGGTCGGGCGCAGGCGTAGAGCGGTCCACCCGCTCGACGAAGGCCCACAGCCCCACCGCCCAGATCATGGCCAGGACCAGAAGCCCCGCGATGGTCCTCATACCAGCTCCCGGATCAGCGCGGCGGCGGTCAGTCGGGCGGCGATGGCGGCCACCGCCGCCGCGGCCAGCGGGCAGGGCAGGACGGCCAGGAGGTCGCTCCAGGCGACCGGCAGCACCGGCGTCAGGCCCGCGCCGCCCCCGGCCAACCGCAGCCCGGCGCCGACAATGGCGGCGCCGCCGGCTCCGAACAACCCCGCCCGGGCGGCCAGCAGGGCGAACCTCGACTGGAACAGCCGGGCGATGAAGGCGTCCTCGGCGCCGGTCAGGTGAAGCACCTCCACCACTTCGCGTCGCGCGGCCATGCCGGCGCGGGTGGCGAAGGCCACCACCGCCCCGGCCGCTGCGGCGATCATCAGGAAGACGGCGGCGCCGATCCAGCGGGCCATGCCGGCGCTGCGCTGGATGTCGGCCATCCAGGCGCTGTGATCGTCGACCAGGGCGTCGAGCCCCTGGGCCTTCAGAGCCCGGTCCATGGCCTGGGTGGAAGCGGGTTTCGACGGGTCCAGCACCACCGCCACCAGCCTGGGCACCGGCAGGTCCTCGAGGTCGGCGACGTCGCCGAGCCAGGGCGCGATCAGCGCCTCGGCCTTTTCGGCCTCCAGGGCGCGGGCCTCCACCACGCCCGGCACCCCGGCCAGGGTCTCGGCGGCGCGGGCGGCGGCGGAATCGGGGGTCTCGTTGCTCTTCGGCCGGACCACGATGGTGGCCTCGCCCCGCAGTTGGTCGGTCCAGCCGCGGGCGGCGC
>JAQVDF010000231.1 GCA_028698405.1 Phenylobacterium sp.
CCGAATCGGTCTGGCGGCGGGTGGCCCTGGCCCGACACCTTCGGCGTGGGCTTCGCCAGGTCGGCGACCACCGCCGAGAGCCGCGAGATCGCGGCATCGTAAGCCTCGCGCGCCGAGGCGGCGCCGGCGCGCACCGTCGTCGCGAGGATAATCTCCTGGGCCACACCGTCGAAGATGGCCACGATGGAGGGGCGCACCATCACGCCGTCCGGCAGGCCCAGCGGGTCGGGCGGCACGTCCTTTACCGGCTCAACCAGGCGGACCATGTCGTAGCCGAGCGCGCCGAACACGCCCGCAGCCATCGGCGGCAGGCCGGCCGGGATGTCGAGCCTGGAGGCGGCGACCAGGTCGCGCAACGAGTCCAGCGTCCCGCCGACGGGACGGAAGCGGCCGGCCGCGATGTCGTCGCCCTCGGCGATCTCGGCCTCCTCGCCGCGGCAGCGCCAGACGACGTCGGGGGCCAGCGTGATCACCGAGTAGCGGCCCCGCCACGCGCCGCCTTCCACCGACTCGAACAGGAAGGCGTACGGCTGGCCGTGACCGATCTTCAGATAGGCGGAGACAGGGGTTTCGAGGTCGTCGATCAGCCGGGTCCAGACTACCTGGGCGGCCCCCGACCGGTAACGCTGCTCGAAGGACTCGAACGCGGGCTCGACGTTCACTGGCCGGCCCCCTGGGCGCCCGCTGGGGTTTCGGCGGGATCGAGCCCCAGCGCCTGGCGGGCGCGGCCGTATTCCACCTTGGGTTTCAGCTTGCCGCGGGCGGCCCGATCGAGGCTCGCGATCATGTCCTCGAACAGACCCGGGGCGACCTGCTGTCGAACGCCCTCGGTGAACTGGGCCGCCTCGCTCAGCTGCGGCGCGCGCACCGCCTCCAGCTTGCCGATCGCCACGGCCAGGCCCTGGCCGGTTGCGGTGAAGGTTTCGCCCGGGCGGGCGGAAAAGATTCGTTCGAGGATCTGCGGCGGGATCTGGCTGCTCTGGCCCGCGGTGCGCCGGTTCAGGCCCACGGCCCGTTGCAGCGGGCTGCCGCCGGCCGAGGCCGCGACCGCCTCGAGGCTCTCGCCCTTCTTCAGCCGGGCCGCCAGCGTCTCGGCCTTGGCCTGCAGGGCGTTGCGGACCTCGCGCTGCATCCAGGCCTGGGTCAGGGGGCCGCGGATCTCTTCCAGCGGCGGCATCGCCGCCTTGATGACCTTCTCGACGCGCACGGCGTAGTATTCGCCGTTCCCGGCGTCCTGCAGGTCGCTCTCGCCGCCCTCTGGCAGGTCGAAAGCCACCTCAAGCATCTGCTGGCTCACGCCCTCGACGGGCTGGTTCTTCTCGTCGAGGCCCTGCTTGGAGACGGCCGGCAGGGTCCGGGCCGGAACGCCGGCCTTCTGGGCCGCCTCGGCGAGGTTGGCGCCAGAGGTGTGGGCCTGCTCGTAGACTTCGCTCTTCTCGTAGACGGCCTTGGCGGCGGCCTCCTGGCGCAGCTCAGCTTCGATGACCGCGCGCGCTTCGTCCAGAGTCGGGGTGCGGCCGGGCGTGACCTTGCCGACCTTCACCACGGCCAGGCCCAGGTCGCCCTGGATCGCTCCGGACACCTGGCCCTCGGCCAGCTGGAAGGCGGCGTCGGCGACCTTGCGGTCGGCGACGGCGGTCTTGGGCTTGTCCTCGTAGATCACCGGCTCGACGCCGATCGACTTGGCGATGGCCTCGGGCGCCTCGCCCTTGGTCAGCCGCTGGGCGACCGTCTGGGCGGTGGCGGCGTCCTTCACCGGAATCTGCACCAGCGAGCGGGTTTCCGGCTGGGACATGGTGTCTTTGCGGTAGTCGAAGCGGGCCTTGATCTCGTCCTCGCTGATCGGCCCGGCCGCATCGACGGCGTCGGGCGAGAAGCGCACCAGCGTCAGCACCCGATATTCCGGCCGGGTGAGCTGGGCGGCGTTCTCCTTCATGAAGGCGGCGAGCTGGGCCTCGGTCGGCGGCGGGGGCCGCGGAACGCTGTCGCCGGTGACGACGAAGAAGGCCGCGTCGCGCTCCTCCAGAGCCTGGAGCACGGTGAGCGCGGCGTAGGCCCGCGGAGCGGTGAATCCAGAGGCGATCGCCGAACCGAAGTGCTGCTGGGCGATGCCGTCCACCCGCTCGGCCTCGAACTGGGCCGGGGTGGCGCCGACGCCCTGCAGCGCCTGCTCGTAGGCCTTGCGGTCGAAGGCGCCGGTGATCGGGTCGAAGAAGGCCGGGATCTTGCGGATCTCCTCGGCCACCAGCTTGCCGGAGGGGCGGATCCCCAGGCGGTGCATGATCTCGCCGAAGACCGACTTCTGCACGAGGTCGTCGACCACCTGCCGATCGAGGCCGTTCTGGGCGGCGAACTCGGTGCTGATCGGCTGCCCGAACCTCTCCTCGGCATTGCGGCGCGCATTCTCGAACGTCTGGCGGAACTCCGCCGCGGAGATGTTGCGCGAGCCGACCGAAACCACCGAATCGCTGGGCGTAGCGCGGAACACGTCGTTGATGCCGAAGATGGCGAAGCTGACGATCAGCAGCCCGATCAGCACCAGGGCGACCCAGGATTTGGCGAAGCGACGAGTGGCGGCGAGCATGGCGGTTCGGATCCTGGGAGGGTCGGTCCGGCGGGTATAGTGGAGGCCCCTCGCAAGGGGCAAGCGCGTGACAGAAGGCGCAGCTTGGCGTAACCGCCGCACCCGTCGCAATTTTCGAGGGTTTCAGATGAGCGCGCCGGTCCCCCTGATCGCCGGAAACTGGAAGATGCACGGCCTGTCGGCCTCGCTGGACGAGGCGCGGGCGATCGCCTTGGGCTGCAAGGACGTCTCCCCGCGGGTGGTCATCTGCCCGCCGTCGGTGCTGGTGCACCGCATGGCCCAGGCGCTGGCGAACGAACCGGTGGAGATCGGCGGGCAGGACGCCCACTGGGACGACTTCGGCGCCTTCACCGGCGATGTCTCGGCCGCGATGCTGGCCGACGCCGGCGCGAGGCTGGTGATCCTCGGCCACTCGGAGCGCCGGACCGGCTACCGCGAGACCGACGAGATCGTGGCCAAGAAGGTGCTGGCTGCGCTGCGGGCGGGACTGGAGCCGATCGTCTGCGTCGGCGAGACTCTGGACGAGCGCAAGGCCGGCCGGGCGCTGGAGGTGGTCACCGGCCAGGTGCGCGCCTCGCTGCCCGCGGAACTGGCCGACAAGCCCTTCGCGGTGGCTTACGAGCCGGTCTGGGCGATCGGCACCGGCCTGACCCCCACGATCGCGGAGATCGAGGAGATGCACCGCGCGATCCGCGCCAGCCTGGTCGAGAAATTCGGCGACCACGGCCGCGGCATGCCGATCCTCTACGGCGGCTCGGTGAAGCCGAACAATGCGGCCGAAATCCTGAAGGCCGACGAAGTGGGCGGGGCCCTGGTGGGCGGCGCCTCGCTGAAGGCCAGCGACTTCCTCGCCATCGTTCAGGCCGCCTGAGGCGGCCTTTTCGAGGAACCGTCGGTCAGAGCGAGAGGATGAACCGGCGCCGGTCGCGTCGCTGGTCGTCGATCAGCGGTCCCCGCTCGAGGCCCGCCTGCCGGAAACCGAGCCGCTGCAGGAGGGCCTCGGCCCGCCGGTCGCCCAGGCAGGTGCGGCCGTTGGTGCGCCGAAGGCCCAGGCCGCCTGCGCAGCGGATCACCACCTCGAGCGCCTCCAGCGCCTGGTCGCCGTGCCAGGCCTCGGGTGCGAAGATGAAGCCGATCTCGCCGGTGCGGGCGGTGCGGTCCAGCTCGGCCAGCTCGCAAACGCCGAGGAAGCGGCCGTCGCGATCCCGCACGGACCAGAAGAAGCCGCGGCCGCAGGCCATCTCCAGCACCTGGCCGTCGACCATGTCGGCGACCAGCTCGGGCGCGTCCAGGCTCTCGCAGTCCCAATGGGCGATAACCTGCGGGTCGCTCATGATCGGGAACAGCAGGTCGGAGTCGCCGGATTCGAGCGGGATCAGGCGCAGCCGCTCGGTTTCCAGCGTCTGGATGCGTTTCAGGGCCAGCTCCCAGGGGCGGCGGGCGGCCGGCAGGGCGGGGAGAACGGGTCGAGCGGCGCGTTTCAGAGCGAGAATCATCATTGCCATCGGGCTGCGACCCCCTAGCTATGGCCTTGTGGCGAGCGCGGTGGTAGAGCGCGCGCTTCATTTCGGCGTGGTGTGTCCGCGCGGCTTCACTATGGGCCCCTTATGCTCCTCGGCATCCTGCTCACCGTCCACATCCTGATCTGCGTCGCGCTCATCGGCGTGGTGCTGCTGCAGCGGTCGGAGGGCGGCGGGCTGGTGTCTGGCGGCTCGTCCAATTTCATGACCGCGCGTGGTTCGAGCGACCTGCTCACCCGCACGACCTGGATCCTGGGCACCATCTTCTTCGTACTGAGCCTGGTGCTGACCATTCTGGCCGGCGGGGGCCGGCAGGGG